>JAGPHL010000290.1 GCA_018055515.1 Anaerolineae bacterium | reverse complement strand
AGATGGCGGTGTTGGTGTGCGCCCCGCAAGCACAAAAATGTGAAGAGGATGCCGTGAGCAGAGGTTGCAACGGCTTTCCACTCACAGATCACTGATTTCTATTTCAGACGAGGAGGTGCTGCCATGTCATTACCACCAGGATTGAGACATGTAGTCGCCCAAACGCGCTTGTTCACCGACGCGCGAACTTATGTCATCATCCGTCTCCCGTTGACGCAGCTCACAGAGGTCGTGATGCTCATCAGGCAATTGCACTCCCCGCTCGCCTCGTTCACCTGGGACAAGGATGAGCTGAGCCTGGTGCTACCCGCCGAGACGTGGGAAGCCTGGCGTCCCAGCTTCGAGACCCTCAACGAATCCCCGGAGTATCGGCTGATCACGTTTGACCTGCCGTTGGACCTGGGACTCGTCGGCTACCTGGCGCTTCTGGCGGCGACGGTGGCCGAAGCGGGCGTGAGCATCTATGCCCTCTCCGCCTTCTCGCGTGACCATCTCCTCGTCCCCGCTGAGGATTTCGAGCGTGCCTGGGAAGCGCTGCGGCAACTCATCCGCACCTGCCAGGCGGAAGAAGCCGCCGAAGCCTGAGCGGACGTCCGGCATTCGGGCGGCCTCGCGTGAAGTCTGTCCCGGCCTTTTTGAGGCGCGTGTAAGCGAGTGGGGATGAATTTCCCGACGTACTTTGCGCCCTCGAGGTAAAATTTAGGGCCTCGCGTAAGTTTTGTGAAGTGTGACCTCCCCGGCGTCGGAACAGCCCGGCGCGAAATTCGTTGACGCGCGGAGTCTTGGGTGAATACAGCGTACTTCCTTATCGGCAAAACGCTCGGAAAATACCAAATCGTCCGCCATCTCGGACATGGCGGCATGGCCGAGGTGTATCTGGCGGAACAGATCCACCTCAACCGCCCCGTGGCCATCAAAGTACTGCATCCTTTCCTCGCCGAAGAGAGCGGGTTTGTCAACCGTTTCCAGCGCGAGGCCCGCATCGTCGCCACCCTCCGGCACCCCAACATCGTCCAGGTCTACGACTTTGACCTGAACGAGGAATTCGGCGTCTATTACATGGTGATGGAGTACATCGAGGGGCCCACGCTGCGCGAGCGCCTGGAGAAGAACACGGTCTCCCGACAGGAAGGCATCCGCATCGTCGCCGCCATCGCCGACGCGCTGGAATACGCCCATCGCCGCCAGATGGTGCACCGCGACATCAAGCCGGCAAATATCCTCTTCACCGGCGAGAACCAACCCGTGCTCACGGATTTCGGCATCGCCCGCATGTTGAGCGTCACCGGCCTGACCGCGAGCGGCGCCATGGTCGGGACCCCCGCCTACATGGCGCCCGAAATCGGCATCGGACACCCCGGCACGGCGCTCTCCGATATTTACTCACTCGGCGTGGTCCTGTATCAGCTGGTCACCGGGCAGTTGCCCTTCGACGCCGAAGTGCCGATGGCGCTGGTGATGAAACACATCAACGATCCGGTCCCGCCCCCCTCACAGCTGGTCCCCGATCTGCCGGCTGGCCTGGAAGCCATCATCCTCAAAATGCTCATGAAGCAGCCGGAGAAGCGCTTTCTGAGTGCGGGCGAAGTTGCTGTCGCGCTCCGGGAGGTGATGGGCTGGGAAACGCCCCCGGCGGCGCTGGTCACCTCCACCACCGCCGTGACGCGCACGCCATCTCGCGGCGCCGGAGAGCCCCCCGAAGGGACGGCGCCGGCAGGAACCGAAGAACCTGAGGCCCCCCTCCTGCGGCGAATTGCGCCCCATGCTCCGACCGAGCCGGACGCTGACGCCGCCCAACCGCCTCGAAGGGGTGGCAGTCCCCTGAAACGGGCCTTGCGCTGGGCATTGGCGCTGGTGATGATCCTGGCCCTGGGGCTGGCGGGCTGGAGCGCCGCCATCGGGCAGCTGCCGCCGATCGTGCAGCAGCTCCTCCCCGAAGGACAAAACTCCATGGCCGCCACGCAAGCCAGTTTCCCCCCCGAGACGACCGCGACACCCTCGCCGACGCGCCACATCGCGCCGACCTGGACCCCCGCCCCCACGGCCACCCCTCCCCCCACCGGTGCCGCAACTTGCGCTCAGCGGGCCGAAGTGCTGCGGGTAGAGACGGCCCCCAAAGATCCCACGTTGCCGCCTGGAACCGTCGTGCGCGCCGACATCACCCTGCGCAACGGCAGCGCCTGCAGCTGGCCCGCGGACACACGCCTGGCGCTATCGGCAGGCGATGCGCTGGGAAACGCGGCCAGCATCGCGCTTCGGGCCATCCCCGAAGGGGGACAGATTCAACTGCAGCTCTATCTCCGCACGCCGGAGACGCCGGGGGTCTACCGTTCCGTGTGGGAAGTGCAGCTCCCCGATGGACGGGCGATCAGCGGCCCCATTACCTTCACGTTCAACGTCGGCGATCTCCCCACCTTCACCCCCGTTTTGGCGACCGAAACTGCCCTCACGCCCACCCCCCTGGCGCCCCTGACCCTCGCTCCGCCGACCCTGAGTGAATGGACGGAAAATGCCCTCCTGCAGACCTGGCAGGGCCGCCTCACGCTTGCGGCGCAGGGCGGAACGGGAACGTATCGCTTCTATCAAGACGCCATTCTGGCCGGCACCGAAATCCCCGACGGCACCTTGAGCTTCGAATGGCGGCGTTGCAGCGATTTTCCCCTCACCCTGATCGTTGTTTCTGGGGACGCCATCGCGCGCTGGGAAGGCCAGATTCCCTATCCGGCGCCAGAACGTTGCCAGCAATAATTCTTCCC
>JAGPHL010000289.1 GCA_018055515.1 Anaerolineae bacterium | reverse complement strand
AGGAAGCGATTAGAATGGAGGCGAATTACAAGTCCCCAGCCTCGTCTGTGGTTACAACTATCTTTTCCGCAGGAGGTCGCTTATCATGCCCTATCACAGCTGGCTCGAATGTGTGCGCGGTTGCGGACGCCGCTACAGCATCTACGATGTGATCTACCGCTGCGAGGAGTGCGGCGGGTTGCTCGATGTGACGCACGATGTGGCCGCACTCCGCGATCGCAGCGCCGCCGAATGGCGAGCGCTCTTCGAGGCGCGGGCGCGCGCGCCACAGCTGCCCTACGGCAGCGGCGTCTGGGGCAAGAAGGAGTGGGTCTGTCCGGAAGTTGCGGAGGCGAACGTCGTTTCCATGGCCGAAGGACACACGCACCTCTTCCCTGCTGCGCGCCTGGGACGCGAGCTCGGCGTGCCGGAGCTGTGGATCAAGCTCTGCGGCAACAGTCACACCGGCTCGTTCAAGGATCTGGGCATGACCGTGCTCATCTCTGTGGTGAAGCAGATGATCGCGGATGGCAGCCCCATCCGCGCGGTGGCGTGCGCCTCCACGGGCGATACCTCGGCAGCGCTGGCGGCTTATGCCGCAGCGGCAGGAATTCCGGCGGTCATCCTGCTACCGAAGGGGAAGATTTCCATGGCGCAGCTGGCGCAGCCCATCGCCAACGGCGCGCTGGTGCTGGCGCTGGATACTGATTTCGACGGGTGTATGCGCATCGTCCAGCAGCTCACCCACGACCCCACCATCTACCTGGCAAATTCCATGAATTCCTTGCGCATCGAGGGCCAGAAAACCGTCGCCATCGAAGTCGTCCAACAGCTCGGCTGGGAGGTCCCTGACTGGTTCATCCTCCCCGCCGGGAATCTGGGCAACGTGAGCGCGCTCGGCAAGGGGCTGCTGCTATTGCGTGACCTGGGCCTCATTGACCGGTTGCCGTGCATCGCCTGCGCGCAAGCTGCGCACGCCAATCCCCTCTACCTGAGCTTCCAGTCCGGATTCGCGGAGTACACGCCCGTGAAAGCGCAGAAGACGCTGGCGAGCGCCATCCAGATTGGGGATCCGGTGAGCTACGAGCGCGCCGTCAAAACGCTGCGCACCTTCGATGGCGTGGTGGAGCAAGCGACGGAAGACGAACTCGCCAACGCCGCCGCCCGCGCCGATAGGACCGGGCTTTACACCTGCCCCCACACGGGCGTCGCACTTGCTGCGCTGGAGAAGCTCGTCGCGCGTGGCGTCATCCAGGCCCATGAGCGCGTCGTCGTCATCTCCACGGCGCACGGACTCAAGTTCACGGATTTCAAAGTGGGTTATCACGACCGAACGCTCGCCGGCGTCGCCCCACGCTATGCCAATCCACCCGTGGAGCTCCCCGCCGAGTATAGCGCGGTCAGCGCGGCGATTGATCGTCGAGTGGCCAGACAATGAAGCGTCGAGTAATCGGCAGTCGCTACCAGGCCACACGACCGCCAGACTTCTCAGCAGGAGAACGCCATGACCGAAAGCACGAAGCCTCTGAAAACCCTCATCCTCCTCGGCGATGGAATGGCGGATTTTCCCATCCCGGAGCTGGGGGGCAAGACGCCCCTGATGGCGGCGCACACGCCCGCGATGGATCGCCTGGCCCGCGAAGGACGCACCGGCCTGTTTCTCACCGTGGAGGATGACCTGCCCCCTGGCTCGGAGATCGCCAATCTCACGGTGCTGGGCTACGATCCGCGCGCGGTGTATCAGGGGCGCGGCGTGCTGGAAGCCGCTAGCCTGGGCGTGACGCTTGCGCCCGATGACGTCGCCATGCGCGTGAACCTGATCTGTATCGAAAACGGCCGCATCAAGAGCCACTCCGCGGGTCACATCAGCACTGAGGAGGCCCACGCCCTGATCCAGGAGCTGCAGACGCACCTGGCGAACTGGCCGCTTCGCTTGACACCGGGCCTGAGCTACCGGCACCTGCTCGTGGTTCCGGGCGCCGATCCGCGCCTGGCGTGCGCGCCACCGCACGATCACGTGGGCGAGGCCGTCGCTGATCTGCTCGTGAAGCCCCTGGCGCCAGAAGCTGCCGCGACTGCCGATTTGCTCAACCGTCTCATTGCGGCCTCGCAGGAGTTTCTGGCGGCACATCCGCTGAACGCGGCCCGCAGCGCTGCCGGGCAGCAGCCCGCAAACGCGCTGTGGCCCTGGTCGCCGGGTCGCCGCCCGCGAATGGCGACATTCCAGGAGCGTTTTGGCGTGCATGGTGCGGTCATCACGGCAGTGGACCTCATCAAGGGGCTGGGCATCTACGCGGGGATGGACGTGCTTCCGGTGGAGGGCGCGACGGGCCTGTACGACACCAACTACGAGGGGAAGGCCGATGCTGCGCTGGCGGCGCTGGACGCTTATGATCTCGTCTACGTCCACGTCGAAGCGCCCGATGAGGCCGGGCACGCGCGCGATCTGGCGCTCAAGCTCCGCTGCATCGAGGACCTGGACCGGCGGTTGATGCAGCGGCTGCTCGATGGATTAGGCCCGCGCCTGGAGGAGACTATCGTCGCCGTGCTGCCGGATCACCCCACGCCGGTCGCCACGGGCAGCCACGTCCACGGGGCCGTGCCCGTCGCCATCCGCGATCCGCGTCACGCGCCAGACGCCGTGCTGCGTTATGATGAGGAGAGCGTCAAAGCGGGCGCGTTGGGGCTGCTGCGCGGCGCGGACTTCATCGAGCGGGTGGTGATGCGCCGCAGATAGCGATCGGGGTTGAGTCTGGTTGTCCATCTTCCGTATTCCAGGTATAATATT
>JAGPHL010000288.1 GCA_018055515.1 Anaerolineae bacterium | reverse complement strand
ACGCGGAGCGCGTGAGCCAGGTCCGTTTCGGCGAAGCGGTCCGCATCCTGGAGGAAGCCGGCGACTGGGCGCGCGTGCAGGTGATCCACGACGGCTATCTGGGCTGGCTGCACACCGCCGCCCTGCACCGCGCTCCTGCGGCTGAGATCGTGGCGTATCAGGCGGCGTGCAACGCGCTCGTGATTGGGGGATTGGCGCCGTGGTTCGCTGCTGCGGGAGGGGAAAACGTCAGTGGACACCTGCCCTTCGGGGTGCGAGTGCCCGTCGTGGAGCGCCGGGGCGATTTCGTGGCCGTGCAGCATCCCGACGGCAGCCGCAGCTGGCTGGCCGCCGACGCCCTGCTGCCGCTGGAGGAACGTCCCGCGCCCGACGCCGACGGCATCGCCTGGGCGCTGGCGCTGATACGGCGCTTTGTGGGCACCCCCTACCTGTGGGGCGGACGGACGCCGTGGGGCTACGACTGCTCCGGCCTGGCGCAGACTTTCTGGGGAGTGCTCGGCGTTTCCCTGCCGCGGGACGCCGATCAGCAGTTCCGCGCCGGCGCTCCCGTGGAAGGCCCGTTACAGCCGGGCGACCTGCTCTTCTTCGGGCGGGCGGCGGATCCGGCGACCTTCACGGCCCAACGGGTCACGCACGTCGCCATCGCCCTCGACGCCGGGCGCTATCTCCACGCGAACGGCGCCACGTGGAGCATCGCCATCAACAGCCTGCATCCCGCCGCGCCCGATTTCAGCCCGGCCCTGCAAAAAGCCTTCCTGGGCGCGCGGCGTTATCGGTGAGGGGGCCTCAGGCCCCGTTTGATGCTAGATTCGATGTCGGGAGGAAAAATGTTGCCGATTACGTATGCTCCTTTGACGCTCGAGCTGCGCACCACTTTCCGTATCGCCCATGGAGCGAGCGACCAACGGCACAATGTGCTCGTCCGCATCGCGGAAGGCGTCGGCGAGGCGGCAGCCGTCGCCTATCACGGCGAGACGCAGGCCGGCATCATGGCCTACCTGGCCGCGATGGGCGCGCTCCAGGGCGACGATCCCTGTCTGTTGGAAGAGCTCCTGGCGCAGCTGCCGCCCGGCTCGCAGGCTGCCCGCGCGGGCGTGGACATCGCCCTGCACGACCTGTGGGGGCAACGCCTGGGACAGCCGCTCTACCGCCTGCTGGGGCTCGACCCGGCGCGGATCCCCCTCACCTCGTTCACCATCGCCATGGACACGCCGGAGGCGATGGCGGAACGCGCCCGGGAGGCGGGATTGCCCATCCTCAAAATCAAAGTGGGCAGCGAGGAAGACGCAGCCCGGCTCACCGCGATCCGTCAGGCGACCGATGCCCGGCTGCGGCTGGACGCCAACGCCGGCTGGAGCCGCGAGCAGGCTGAGGCCTGGTTGCCGCGGCTGGCCGATTTCGGGATCGAACTGCTGGAACAGCCCCTCCCCGTGGGCGACCTCGAAGGATTGCGTCGGCTGCGAGCGCTGAAGACCGGCGTCCCCATCTTCGCCGATGAAAGCGTGAAGACCGCGCGCGATGTGGCCGCTCACGCCGGCGCCGTGGATGGCGTGGTCATCAAGTTGATGAAAACGGGCGGCATCCGCGAAGCGCTGCGCGCGATTCACACGGCGCGAGCGCACGACCTGCAGGTGATGCTCAGCTGCATGGTGGAGAGCTCCGTGGGCGTGACGGCGGCCGCGCACCTGGCGCCCCTGTGCGATGCGGTGGATCTCGACGGTCCGCTGCTGGTGAAGAACGACCCCTTCGAGGGCCTCCGCTACGAGGGCGCGCGCCTGCTCCTCCCCGACCGCCCCGGCATCGGTGTCGTCGTGCGGAATCAGGCCATGTGAGCATAGGGCCGTGCGGCCGTGTGAACGTGAACGCGGCCGCACGGCCCTATCGTCTTCTAAATCCTTCCCATAATCACCCCAAAATGTGACATTTGTCAGCCTTCGGCGGCGCCCTCTTGACATTTCGCCGTTTTTCGCCTATGATACTGGTATCTACCTATCATTACCAGTCATTACCGCAAAGGGGCCCATGGAACTGAAGCGCGAAGCACCTACCCCCTTGTACGTGCAGCTCAAGAACTCACTCCTGATGCAGATCACCAGCAATCAGCTGGCGCCCCATCAGCAGCTGCCCTCGGAGCGCGAGCTCTGCGAGCAGTTTGGGGTCAGCCGGACGACCGTGCGGCAGGCGATCAACGAGATGATCCACGAGGGATTGGTCTACTCGCGCGCCGGGAAGGGCACTTTCGTCAGCGAGCCGAAGATCAATCAACAGCTGCGCACCCTCACCGGCTTCAGCCAGGATGTGCTTGAGCGCGGCGGCACGCCCTCCAGCCAGGTGCTGGAGGCGCGGCTGATCCCGGCGACGCCCGATCTCGCCGAGCGCCTGCAGGTCACCCTGGAGACGGAGCTGGTGCTCCTCTCGCGGCTGCGGCTGGCCAACGGTATGCCGCTTGCCATCGAGACGTCGTATCTCAATCACAGCTACTGCAAGGACATCCTGCAGCACGATTTTTCTTCTACCTCTCTGTATCACGTTTTGCAGACGGAGTATCAGCTGCGGCTGGTCCGCGCGGAGCAGACCATCGAGGCGGGGCTTGCCAATCCTCAGGAACTCGCGCTGCTCAAGATGCATCCGCCCGCCGCCGTTCTCAAGATGGAGCGTCTCACCACCACCGATCAGGATGTGCGGCTCGAATACACCGTCTCGGTCTATCGGGGCGATCGCTACAAATTCCGCACGACCCTGCAGGTATTCTGAGTGAAAACGTGCGA
>JAGPHL010000287.1 GCA_018055515.1 Anaerolineae bacterium | reverse complement strand
CCCAGCCTGACACGAACCAACCGCGCTGAAGCGCGTTGTTGGGGGCCTGTCAGACCCGGAATTCATTCCGGGGCGGCCTGAGCGCAGCCTGAAGTTTGCGTTATATTTGCCACGCAAGTGATTTTTTTTCGCTGATTCGCTGACTGCTGACTCGCTGACCTCTATTTTGAAGGAGTTGACATTACAGGCATATGAAAACGTTGTCCTTTCTCGTCGCCTATGCGCGCAAATACTGGCGCGCGCTGGCTCTCACCGTCGTGGCCATGGTATTGCTGGTTGGCGTGCAACTCGTCATCCCCTGGTTGATCCGTAACCTCGTCGCTACGGTCACGTCGGGGAACGCGATGTCCGACTCGCTGGCCACCATCACCCGGCTGGCGCTGGTGGCGCTGGCAGTGTATCTCATCCGCGGCGGATTGCAGTTCGTGCGAAGCTACATGGGGCATGTCGCGGGCTGGGGCGTCGTCGCGGACGTGCGACATCAGATTTACGTGCACCTGCAGCGTCTGTCGCTGCGCTTCTATGAGGACAAACAGACCGGCCAACTGATGTCGCGTGTGGTGAACGATTCGGACATGTTCGAGCGCCTCATCGCGCACGCCATCCCCGATATTACCGTCAATGCGCTCACCTTGATCGGCGTGACGGCGGTCCTCCTCACCATCAACTGGCAGTTGATGCTGCTCAGCCTGATCCCGGTGCCCTTCATCATCCTCTCGATGCGCGCTTTCGCCCGCTACGTCCGTCCCGCCTTCGTGGTGCGGCAGAAGGAGCTGGGCGAGCTCAACGCCACGCTCAACGACAACATCGCCGGCATTCGGGAGATCAAGGCCTTCACGCGCGAGGAGCTGGAGGCGGGGCACGTGGGGGAACACATCGCCCGGTACCGGGACGCCCTGTTGCGTGCGCTGCGGCTCATGGCGACCTTCCACCCCTTTGTGGAATTCACCTCCTCCCTGGGCGTGATTCTGATGATCTACTTCGGCGGGCGATTGGTGCTGCAGCAAGTCCTGCCGCTGGAGGATTGGGTGGCCTTTTACCTTTACCTCGACCTGTTTTATCAGCCCATCCGCGTCCTGGCGGATGCGTGGGAAGGGGTGCAGGAAGCGCTCGCCGGCGCCGAGCGCGTCTCGGAGTTGCTCAACGAGCAGCCGACGGTCGTGGAAGCGCCGGACGCGATGGAGCTGCCGAGCCCGGTCCAGGGCGCGATCGCTTTCCACGACGTGAGTTTCTGGTACAACGAGGGTGAACCGGTGTTGCAGCACATTACCCTGGAGATCCCCGCGCATAGCGTGGTGGCGTTGGTAGGACCGACGGGCGTGGGCAAAACCACCCTGGCAAGCCTCATCCCCCGCTTCTACGATGTCTGCGAGGGGAGCATCACCCTCGATGGCTACGACCTGCGGGCGCTCAAGATCGAGTATCTGCGTCGCCAGATCAGCATTGTGTTGCAGGACGTGTTTCTCTTCCACGGCACGGCGCGGGAAAACATCCTCTTTGGGAAGCCAGACGCCACAGAGGAAGAAGTTCTCCATGCCGCGCAGGTCGCCAATGCGCACGATTTCATCATGCGGCTGCCCAATGGCTACGACACCCTCATCGGCGAACGGGGGGTGAAACTCTCCGGGGGGCAGAAGCAGCGCCTGGCGATCGCGCGAGCTGTGCTCAAGAATGCGCCCATCCTCATTCTGGACGAGGCGACTTCATCGGTGGACACCGAGACGGAGATGCTGATTCAGCAAGCCCTGGAGCGGTTGATGGTGGGCCGCACGACGTTGATCATCGCGCATCGCCTCTCGACGGTGCGCAACGCCGACAAGATCGTGGTGCTGGAGGGCAACACCATCGTGCAGATGGGGACGCATCGGGAACTGATCGCGCAAGAGGGGCTGTATCGGCACCTCAATCTGGTGCAGCTGCAGATGGAGCCGTTGGCGATGCCGACGAACGGCGCGCTGGAGCTGGCGGATCAGCCCGTGTAGAGCTGGTGTTTGCGGATCAGCACCTCTACCGGCAACGGGACGAGGTAGCGCAGGGGTAGCCCCTCGCGGACGCGGCGCCGTAGTTCGGTGGCGCTGAGGTGGAGCGGCGGCACATCCAACCAGGTGAGCCGCCGCTCCAGCGTTGGGAGACGTTCCTGCAATATTTCAAGCGGCGCGGGCTTTTCGGGGCGCCGCATCACCGCGAGTTCCGCCAGGTCGAGGATCTCCTCTGGCGCGCGCCAGCTCAGAAAATCGTGGAGCGAATCCTCGCCGAGCAGCAGGAACCAATCGGTCACCTGCGGGAATTCCGCGCGCAGCAGGCGCAGCATGTCCACCGTGTAATGGGGGCCGGGGCGATCCACATCCACGCGGGAGAGGGCGAAGGCGCCGTTGTCGGCGATGGCGGCCTGGACGAGCGCGACCCGTTTCGCAATCGGGCTCAAGTTCACGTCCGTTTTGTGGGGCGGCTCTCCCGCCGGGACGAACAGCACGCGCGCCAGTTGCAGCTGCACCCGCGCGGTCTCCGCCAGCGCCAGATGGCCGTAATGCGGCGGGTCAAAGCTCCCGCCGAAGACTCCGAAACGCACCGGTCGTGACGACATCAAGAACTCCTGGCAGCAGGTAAGGGGTGATGGGTAATGGGGAATCTCTCCTCTCCCTCACTTCCCCCGCAGCCCCCGCAAAATCTGCTCGGCGTTGAAGGGGAAGCGGTTGTACCAGATGCCCGTCGCTTCATGCACCGCCTGATGCATGGCCGCCGCCATCGGGATGAAGGGCATCTCGCCCAT
>JAGPHL010000071.1:4650-12319 GCA_018055515.1 Anaerolineae bacterium | reverse complement strand
GTCTTGCCATCCAAGACGTTCTGCCTATAATCTTCGTATTCGAGAACGCGAAGCGTCAACGGTTCTTGTGAACCCTTGCACCGGCAGAAGATAAAGGACGAGCGGGGCCATTCGAATTCGGGTCTGCCTGGCGATCGTGACACAAGGGAAGATCCTGCTCGTGCCCCATGGTACCCGGCGTCGAGGCAGATGAACAAAAATCAGATTTGACACGATGACTGCCCTCGGATTCCGGTCTCTCGTCAGGGGCCGGGGTGGGTTGATCTCCAAAACGAGGTAGAACAACATGGACAAGTTTAGCCGTCCCACAGGCACGCAGGACTTGCTGCCCGCCGAACAGCCCTATTGGGAATACGTCATCAGCAGCGCCGCGGCGACCGCTCGCCGTTTCGGCTACGAGCGCATCGAAACGCCCATCTTCGAATCCACCGGGCTTTTCGCGCGCGGCGTCGGCGGCGCGACGGACATCGTCGAAAAAGAGATGTATTCCTTCCGCGATAAGGGCGACCATCCGCTCACCCTGCGCCCGGAGTTCACCGCAGGCGTCGTCCGCGCCTACATTGAAAATGGCCTCCACACCCTTCCCAAGCCGGTGAAACTCTTCTCAATCGGGCCAATCTTCCGCTACGAACGTCCTCAGGCAGGACGCTTCCGACAGTTCCACCAGTTCAACGCGGAACTCTTCGGCATTCAGGACCCCCTCGCCGACCTCGAGAGCATGTTGCTGGCGTGGGACCTCTACGCCGGCTGGGACTTCAAAGGGCTCTCGTTCCAGATCAACTCCACCGGTTGCCCCGTCTGTCGCCCCACTTACAGCGCCGCGCTGCGCGAGTATTACCAACAGCACCTGCACGAGATCTGCGACGACTGCAAACGCCGCCTGGAGACCAATCCCCTGCGCGTGCTGGATTGCAAACAGGAGCGCTGTCAGCCGGTGATTGCGGGAGCGCCCCAAAGCATAACGTACCTCTGCGATGAATGCGCTGCGCACTTCGCCAGCCTGCGCGGCTACCTCGATGCGCTCGCGCGCCCCTACACCATCAACCCCCGCCTGGTGCGCGGGCTGGATTATTACACCAAGACCGTCTTTGAGGTGTGGGCCGCAGGCATTGGCGCCCAGGCGGCCGTCTGCGGCGGCGGCCGCTACGACGGGCTGATCGAATTGCTCGGCGGCCAGCCAACGCCCGCCGTGGGCTTCGCCGCCGGGCTGGAGCGTATTATCCTGGTGATGAAGGCGCAGGGCCTCACACCGCCCCCCCTGCCCGTCCCCCCGGTCTTCATCGCCTTCTCCGGCGACGCCGCGCGCAGCACCGCCATCCGCCTGCTGGTGGAGCTGCGCGCCGCGCACCTCGGCGTCCAGATCGCCATGGGGGGCAGCCTCAAAGCGCAGCTGCGCCAGGCCGACAAGTCCCAGGCGCGCCTCGTCCTCATTGTTGGCGAGGACGAGCTGGCACGCGGGGAAGTGAGCCTCAAAGATCTGACGACGGGCGCGCAGACCGCCGTGCCCCTGGCTGAAGTCACGGCGCGCGTCGTCCGGGCGCTCGGCGCGCCCTGAGCGGGAGGGACGATGCAGACCATCGGCTTGATCTACAATCCCCGCGTGGAAGCCTCCATCCCCTTGGCGCAAGAGATCGCCGCCTGGCTGGAGGCGCGTCACGTCAGCGCGTGGCTATGTTCCACCCACGACAAACCCTCCGATAGTGCGTGCCTGGTGCGGAGCGAGCTCCTCATCACCCTGGGCGGCGACGGCACCATCCTGCGTGCGACGCCGCTGGCAGCGCCGTTGGGAATCCCCATGCTGGGCCTCAACCTGGGCCGGGTGGGCTTTCTCACCGAATGCGACCCCGAACACTGGGTCGAGGTGCTGGAACGCATCCTCGCCCACGAGGGCAGCATCGAAGAGCGGCTGATGTTGCAGGTCACGCACCTGCGCGCCGGCGTGATGCAGGCCCGGGAATTCGCCCTCAACGACGCCGTCATCAGCCGGGGCGCGCTGGCCCGCACCGTCCATCTCCTCACGACGATTGACGGCGCGGTGCTGACGGAATACGTCGCTGATGCGCTCATTCT
This sequence comes from Anaerolineae bacterium, assembly GCA_018055515.1. Taxonomy (GTDB): domain Bacteria; phylum Chloroflexota; class Anaerolineae; order B4-G1; family SLSP01; genus JAAZNO01. Next base: position 10,249 of record JAGPHL010000071.1, on the reverse strand, counting down.
GGCGACGGCGACCGGCTCCACGGCCTATTCCTACGCCGTGGGCGGGCCGATCCTGCCCCCCTGGCTCGACAACATCGTTGTCGCGCCTGTCGCGGCCCACCTGAGCCTCGATCGCCCCCTGGTGCTCAACACGCAGGCCGTCATCGAGATCACAGTCCGCACGACAATCCCCGGCATGGTGACCGTGGATGGGCGTCTGGCGGGCGAGCTGCTCGAAGGCGACTGCGTGCGCGTCGAACGCAGTCCGCTCAAGGCGCGGTTCCTGCGGTTGCGCAGCCGGGCAGACTTCTACCGCACCCTGGTCACCCGCCTGAGCCCCCGGAATCACAACGAGGCGGAGAGCTGAACCCGCCGATGCCACAATTTTCGCAGGAACAGGAGCCGCCCATGTCATCTGAAACGCCCGTAGAAGAGCCGCTTTTCTGTCGCCGCCATCCCCACACGGAGACGACGCTGCGGTGCTATCAATGCGGCGCCCCCATCTGTCACCGCTGCGCGCAACGCACACCCGTAGGCTATCAGTGCCCCGACTGCAAACGGGGGATCAAACGGCGCTTCGAGCAGGCCCGGCCGCTCGATTACGGCGTCGCCCTCGTGGTCTCGCTGATCCTCGGCGGCATTGCCGGCATGTCGTTGCCGTTTCTGGGATGGTTCACCCTTTTTCTCTCCCCCATCGCCGGAACCCTCATCGCCGAGATCGTCTGGCGCCTGGTGCGGCGGCGTTACGGCTCGCGTCTGGGGTGGATCGTCGCGGCCGGCATCGTCGTGGGGACTTTGCCCGCCATCGCCCTGCACGTGGTGGGGATGAGCGCCGCGGGCAGCGACGTCCCGGCATCCGGCTGGTTGAGCCTGCTCTGGCCGCTCGTCCACATCGGGATGGCCGTGGGCACGGCCACCGCCCGGCTCAAATAAGGGAACCACGATGGCCCGCGTGCTGATGCTCACGCCGCAGCTGCCGTATCCCCCGCGCCAGGGGACGGCGCTGCGCAATTGGGGGCTTCTGCGCGGGCTGGCGGCGCATCACGAACTGTGGCTGCTGTCTTTCGCCGCGCCCGATCAGGCCGGCGAGATGCCCCCTGCGCTGAGCACGCGGCTCAAGGGCGTGGCGACGCTCCCTCAGCCGACCCGCGCGCCCTCCCAACGGCTGCGCGACCTGCTCACCTCGCGGAAGCCCGACCTGATCTTCCGCCTGCGCAGCGCCGCCTTCGAGGCGCAGCTGCAGGAGTGGCTCGACGCGCGGCCCTTCGATTGGCTGCTCGTCGAAGGCCTCGAGCTCACGCTGGCGCTGGAGCGCGTGTGGGCGCGTCCCACCCCGCCCCGCGTGGCCTTCGACGCTCACAACTGCGAGTATTTGCTCCAACAGCGCGCATTTCAAACAGACCTGCGCCAGCCGCGCCGTTGGGTGGGCGCGGCGTATTCGTGGCTGCAATGGCGACGCCTGCGGCGGCATGAGGCGACCATCTGCCGCCGGGCCGAGCTCGTGACGGCAGTCTCCACGGCCGACGCCGCGGCGTTACAGCGCCTCGCGCCGGGAATCACGCCGCTCGTCATCCCCAATGGCCTCGACGTGGCGGAATACAGCCGCTGGGAAGAGGCCGCCCCGCTCCAACAGCCCGCCTTCGTCTTCACCGGCACGCTGGATTTCCGGCCCAACGTGGATGGCGCGCTCTGGTTCGCGGCTGAAGTCTGGCCCCGCATCCGCGCCGCCCTGCCGGAGGCGCACGCCTACCTCGTGGGGCAGCGGCCACATCCCCGCCTGGAGGCGCTGCGCGACGCGCCCGGCGTCGTCATCACCGGCGCGGTGCCCGATACGCGCCCCTACCTGCGCGCGGCGACGGTCTATGTCGTCCCGCTGCGGGTAGGAGGCGGCACGCGCTTCAAAATCCTGGAGGCCGGCGCGATGGGCCGGGCCATCGTCTCCACCACGCTGGGCGCCGAGGGATTCCCGAACGTGGAGCAAGCCGTGACGCTGGCAGATGACGCCGCCGCCTTCGCCGAAGCCTGCATCACCCTGGCGCGGGACCCGGCGTTGCGGCAACGCCGTGGGACACAGGCGCAGGCTTTCGTCCGCGCCTACGATTGGGAGGCCTTGCTCCCGCCGCTCATCGAACGGTTGGAGGGGAGTGCTGGACAACACTTCGAGAGCGGCTATACTGAAGAAAACGCCAGGTGGGGCTGCACATCATCCAAGCACGAAAATGACATGGGCACGTGAGCACGTGGGCACCTGGACACGGCTCTCTATTTTCGCAGGAGGTTAGCGTTATGTCACACAAGGATTTCACCGGGCGCGGCAAAGTCGCCATTGTGCGCACCAGCCCGCAGACCGTCCTGGAAGATTACGCCCGGCTGATGGAGCTGGCCGATTACCGCTCGGTGTTGCCGCCGCAGCACAAGACCCTGCTCAAGATCAACATCTCATGGCAGACGTGGTATCCCGCGTGCTCCACCGCTCCCTGGCAGCTCGAAGGGGTCATCCGCAAGTTGCAGGCCGATGGCTATACTGAGCTGCTCGGCGTCCACAACGACACGGTGGTCGTGGATACGAGCGATGGGGAACGCAACAACAAGCAGAAATACGTCACCGATAAGTACGGCGTGCCCTGCGTCTACATCTACAAGCCCGAAGTCAAATGGGTGCCCTATCAGCCCAAAGCACCCTTCCTGGTGCTCGATAAAATCTACCCCGAAGGCGTGACCATCCCGGAAGTGCTGATCGGGAACAACATCATCCAACTGCCGACGGTGAAGTGTGTCCATCCGGCGACCGAGATCATGCTCGGCGATGGCAGTGTGGAGCGCATTGGAGATCTGGTAGAGGCCCGCTTGAAGCAAGGCGCGATTCCCCTCCTGGAGGCCGACGGCGATTTACGTGTCCCGGCCGCCGTCACGCTCTTTGGCCTGCAGGCGTGGGGCGCCGAACCGCAGTCAACCGCCTTTTTCTGGCGCACTCCCACCAACGGACAGCCGTTGTGGCGCGTGCGCACCCAAACCGGACGCGAGGTCACCGTTTCCGGCGAACATCCCTTCCGCACCCCCACCGGTTGGCGCAAAGCCTCAGAACTGCAGGTCGGGGACCGCATCGCCATCCCCCGGCGCCTGCAGGTGCCGGGCGTCAGTCAGCCCCTGCCCCAGGCCACGCCGGATTTGGAGGACGTCACCCTACGGGTGGAGGACATTCCCTTCCGCCCCGGCTACCGCTACCCGGTCGAATATCAGCGCGAGGTCGTCCAGGCCTATCTCGATGGCAGCTCGCTGGAGGAGCTCGCCGCAGCGCGCAACGTTCCGCAGCTGGCGCTTCAACACATCCTGAAGCGCTACGACATTCCTCAACGGCACGAGGAGCCCAGGACCCGCTTCCCTGAACAAACGTCACCTGCATTTTGGCGTTGGATGGGCTATTTCCTGGCCAGCGGCTGGGTTCGCCCCATGCGCGTCACCTATCGTTTCTGGTGGGCTCACAGCGACCCGGCCCTGCGCGACGACTTCTTCCAGTTGACCCGGGAGCTCTTTGGCCTTGAGGTGACCTGTCGCCCTGACAGCCGCGATTGCTATGTGGACAGCGTGCAGCTCCGCGACCTCTTTGTGGCCCTGGGGCTGCCGATCCCCTTCCAGCCCAGCAACAAGCGCTTGCCGGCCCTGCTGTTCCGCTGTCCCGATGAGGAAATTGCGGCCTTCCTCAATGGCTACCTGGACGGCAAGGGAAGCATGGGAGGAAAAGACGGCCTGCACGTGCTCTCCAAAAGCGACGTCCTGGCAAGTCAGCTGCAACTGCTCCTCACCCGCCTGGGGATCATCGCCTTCCGCAAGGCGCTCCCCCCTCGCGCGGCCCGTTTTACCCTGGCCCCGGCGCACTATACGGAGCTCAATATCTGTGGGGATGAATTGCTGACGCTGGCGCAATGGGTGCGCTTCCGGGTTCGCCACAAGCAAGAGCAGTTCGAGGCGCTGGTCGAACACCGCAAATCCGGCCGGCGTCTCAGCGATTGGGACACCATCCCCGTAGATCCGGCTCAATTCCAGCGGGTGCGCGAGGGACTCGGCTTCACGCAGGTGACGACGGGACAGGCGCATTGGGTCAAGACCATCGAACATGGGGAGGTTCAACCCTCGCGCCCGATGATGGACTATTTCATCGAGCTCTTCCGCCAGGCCGACACCGAGGGGCGCTATCGGGAGGACATCGAAGCACTGGCGGCGCTGGCCCACCCGGCGATTGCCTGGGATCATGTCACCGCCGTAGAGACCCTCGCCTCGGACACGCCCTATCTGTACGACTTCACCATGGAGAGCACCCCCAGCTTCGTGGGGAACGGCATTTTCCTGCACAACACGCACGTCTTCACGACCATCACCGGGGCGATGAAAAACGCCTTCGGGGGCTTGCTGGGACGCAAACGGCACTGGACCCACAGCGTGATTCACGAGACGCTGGTGGATCTGCTGATGATTCAGCAGGACATTCACCCCGGGCTTTTCGCGGTGATGGACGGCACGTTCGCCGGCGACGGCCCCGGCCCGCGCGCCATGCACTGGCACGAGAAGAACGTGCTGCTGGCGTCGGCGGATCAAGTCGCCATTGACGCCACCTCGGCCATGCTCCAGGGCTTCGATCCCATGAACATCCCCTTCATCCGCATCGCGCACGACCTGGGCCTGGGGGTCGGCAATCCGCAGGAGCTCGAATTCGTCGGCGACGTGGAGGCGACGCAAGAGCGCTGGAACTTCGTGCAGGAAGACACCTTCGCCAGCCGCGGGCAGAAAATGATCTATCACGGGGCGCTCAAACCGTTCGAGGAACTGCTGCTGCGCGGGCCGCTCGTCCCCTGGTCCTACTTCGCCAGCAACTTCTATCACAACGTCTACTGGTATCCCGTGGTAGGGCGCAAGCGGGTACAGGAAGCCCTCAAGACGCCGTGGGGACAGCTCTTCAGCAGCTACGGCGCGGAGGCCGGGTTGGAAGGGGCCGTGCTTCCCAGCGTGGAGACCAAGACGCTGTTGCAAGGCGCGGCCGTTCTGGGGGGTGTGGGCCTGGCGCTCGGCGGGGTGGGCGCGCTGTTGTCCCGCCGCCGGAAATCCTGAGCACGGCAACCTGACGGGAGGCGTCTATGGAGGTTCTGAACATTCTACTTCTCAGCTTTGTCCCGATGCTGATTTACGCCGCCGTGCTCTGGTGGCTGGACCGCTTCGAGAAGGAGCCGCTGTATTTGCTGGCACTGGCTTTTCTGTGGGGTGCGGTGCCCTCCGTCCTCCTGTCCGTGGTCTTTGAAGTCATTTTCGACGTGCCCATCACCATGCTTTCCGGCAGCACCCTCGCCTACGAATTGCTCGGCGGTTCCGTCGTGGCGCCGCTGATCGAAGAAGGCATCAAGGCGCTGGCGTTGGTCATCCTGTTTCTCTTCTTCCGCCGGGAAATTGATAGCCCCCTCGACGGGCTGGTCTACGGCGGGATGGCAGGTTTCGGCTTCGCGGCGGTCGAAAATGCCTTCTACCTCTTCGGGGCCTACGGGGAAGGCGGCATGGCCGACGTCACCTCCCTGGCGCTCCTGCGCGCGGGGCTTTTTGGACTGAATCACGCCATGTACACCGGTTTCACGGG
>JAGPHL010000071.1:0-4550 GCA_018055515.1 Anaerolineae bacterium | reverse complement strand
GGCGACGCCAAAGCCGACTCGCGCCTGCAACAGCTGGAGCAGGAGATCGTCGCGTTGCGCATGGCTGCCTGAGCGCAGCCTGCAGTCTGCGACACATTGGCTATGCAAGAGATTTTTTCGCTTTTTCGCTGATTCGCTGACTGCTGACCCGCTGATCTCTATTTTTAGGAGGAACAGACATGGACGAGTTGGTGAAACTGGTAGCACAAAAGACGGGGATCCCCGAAGCACAGGCGAAGATCGCCGTGCAAACCGTGATCGGTTTTTTGAAAGAGCGGCTGCCGGCCCCGCTCGCCGGGCAGATCGAGGGTCTGTTGAGTGGGAAGCAGACGGCCGAAGCCCTCAAGGGCCTGGGAGGGCTGCTGGGCGGCAAATAGTCGCGCGTGAAAGCATCAACCCTGGCTGCGGGGACAGGCCCTGCCCCTGCCGTGTCGCGCGCCCCATCCCCCTGCAGACCCCTCCGATTACACAACGCCATTCAGCCTTATCCCTGGGGCAGTCGCGGCGCTGAGGCGTTCATCCCCCGTCTGCTGGGCATCCCTGCCGCGCCGGGGCAGCCCTACGCGGAGCTGTGGATCGGCGCCCATCCCAGCGCGCCGTCGCGCGTGTTTCTCGACGACGAGCCGCTCTCCCTGGCGACGCTCATCGCCAGGGAGAGCGGCGCCATGTTGGGCGCTGCCGTCGCCCGGCGCTTCGACAACCGGCTGCCCTTTCTCCTCAAGGTGCTTTCCGCCGCGGAGCCGCTCTCCATCCAGGCGCACCCCGATAAGGCTCAGGCAGAGCGCCTCCATGCCCGCGACCCGGAGCACTACCCCGACGCCAATCACAAGCCGGAAGTCGCCATCGCCCTCGACCGCCTCACCGCGCTGGCGGGGCTGAAATCGGCGGAGGAGCTGCGCGCGACGCTGACGGCCTATCCCGAAATCGCCGCCTTCATAGGCGAGGCCGGCACCGACCCGCGTGAGAGCTTCGTCACGCTGATACGCCGGGCGCTCACCGCTCCGCAAGCGCTGAGCGCGGCCTCCCGGCGCCTGGCAGCGCGATTGGAGCAGACGCCCCCGCCGCGGCCTGAGGCCGAAGCCCTCTTCCTCACCCTGCGCCCGATCTACGGCGACGCGGATGTGGGGCTGCTCGCGCTCTTCTACCTCAACCTCATCCATCTCGAAGCGGGAGAAGGGCTTTATCTGCCGGCAGGCGTCCCCCATGCCTATGTGCACGGCAATCTCGTGGAGTGCATGGCCAATTCCGACAACGTCGTGCGCGTGGGGTTGACCCACAAGTTCAAGGATGCCGAGGCGCTGCTGGAAATCCTGGCCCCGGCGCTCGGGCCGTTGCCGGTGTTGCGGCCCGAGCCAGAGGTGCCGGAGGTGAGCTATCCCACGCCGGCGGCAGAATTCGAGGTGCGCCGGCTGGCGCTGGAGAGAGGAGCGCATCGCGCCATGGGGCCGCGCTCCAGTGTGGAAGTCTACTTGCTGACGGAAGGCCGCCTTCGAGTGGGTTGGAGCGACGGCGAGGAGAATTTCGCCCGCGGGGAAAGCTTTCTCGTCCCCGCGTGTTTGCCCGCCTGGCAACTCGCCGCGCTGGAGAAGACCACGCTCTTCAAGGTAAGCGTCCCCGCGTGAGGGAGTCTCTCAAAACGCCCACGGGCACGGAGGATAGGCTCCGTGCCCGTGGGCTCAAGCGGCTCTTACTTGTGATACTTCTCCCCGCTGAGCAGCGTCATGGAGCGGTAGAGCTGCTCCAGCAGGACGACTCGCGCCAGTTCGTGGGGCAGAGTGAGCCGCGAGAGAGCCAGCTGCTCCTCGCAGCCGGCGAGCACTTCGGGAGCCAGGCCCAGCGGTCCGCCGATCAGCAGCGCGATGTGCCCCCGCAGTTCCAGTTGCTGTCCCAGCCATCGCGCCAGGGCCGGACTATCGCGCTGTTCCCCCGTCGGTGTGAGCGCAATCCGCAGTCGCGCTGACCGCGCCGCCTCCAGCAGCAGCTCCCCCTCCCGCTGCAAGGCCACGGCGTCGGGCGCACTGCCGACCAGGTCCCGCAACTCGACCAGGCGCACCGTCACATAGCGCTCCAGGCGCCCCAGATATTCCGCCTGAGCCGCCTGCCAGTGCGGGACGCGGATTTTGCCCACCGCAAGGATGTCAATCTGACCGGGGAAACGTGGCATAAGTCAATATTCCCCCTCCCCGCCCGTCACAAGCCGCCGCGGGTGACTGCCGCCTCCTGCACTTGAGCGAGCAGCGATTCGGCGCGAGTGAGGAGCTGCGCCATCTCACGTTCCCACGCGCTTTTGAGCGCCTGATCCTCGATGGAGACGGCGTTGATGCGCACGTTCAGCGCCGCGCTCTGAATGCTCGCCATGGACATCCAGGCCGCGCTCGCCGCATCGGAAACGGCGTTCACGTTGCCCTGGCGCGCCACGGTGAGCGCCAGCTCCAACACCTGGAGCGCATCGCGCGCGGTCGCCAGGGGAACTTCTGCCGCGTTGATGGTGGCCTTCTGAATCGCGGCAGCGCGCGCCGCCTGCTCCTCCGGCGTGTCCTTGGGCAGTTTGAGCGCCGCCATGACCGCGTCGAAAGCCACGGCGTCCTCATCCATCCGCGCGGTGAGCGCGGCCCGCAGCTGTTCCGCCTTGACGATCAGCGCGGTCAGTTCTGCCTCCACGGCGGCATACTTGCGCTTGCCCACCGTCAACCGCGCCACCATCGCCGCTAACGCCGCGCCGAGCGCGCCCGCCAGCGCCGCCACCGAACCGCCGCCCGGTGTGGGGCTGTTCGCCGCTACGGCTTCCAGGAAGCCCAACGGCGCGCCCTCATCCAACGCGGCAAGTTTCCGCTCGATGATCTGCTCCGGCGTGAAAAGGTCGAGCTGCAAATACCACTGCGCCGCGTCCACCAACGCCTGCTCCGGCACCAGTCCCACCAGCTCGGTGTGCGTGACCGTGACGCCATAACGCGCCGCCTCGCGCTTCACCGCCTCCAGCACCCGGAACATCGGCGTCTGCGTGAAATCGGTGAGGTTCATGGAGACCTGCGCCTGCCCGGCGACCAGCACTCCCATCGCCTTGACGAAGCGGAACCCGCCGTTGGAATGGCGCAGCGCGCGGGCAATGCGATGGGCGATAGCGACATCCGCCGTGTTGAGGTAGGCATTGAAGGCGATGAGATAGGGCCGCGCGCCGATAATGGTCGCGCCGGCCTTGCCCACCCTCGCGGGGCCCCGATCGGGAGCGCGCTCCGGCTTGACCCCGATCTCCTTCTTGAGCAGCTCGTACTCGCCGCGCCGCACGTCCTCCAGATTGACGCGGTCCGGGCGCAGGGCGGCGGCCTCGTAATGATACACCGGGATGCCCAACGTCTCTGCCACCCGCTGCCCCAGCCCATGGGCGAGCGCGACGCACTCTTCCATTGTCACCCCGCTGATGGGCACAAAGGGCACCACATCGGTAGCGCCCAGGCGGGGATGCGCTCCCTGATGGACGTCCAGGTCAATCAGTTCCGCCGCTTTGGCAATGCCCTGGAAAGCGGCCTCCTGCACGGCAGCGGGCGGACCGATGAGCGTGACCACGGAGCGGTTGTGATCGGCGTCAGATTCCACGTCCAGCACCCGCACATCCGGCACAGCACGCATGGCCGCCACGATGGCCTCAATCACCTCGGGACGGCGGCCTTCACTGAAGTTGGGGACACATTCGACGAGCGGTTTCAATGATCTTCCTCCTTGGGGGATGCGACAACCAGGTCAGCAGATTCCTGTGGCAGCGCCGGCGGCGCGTCCACCGTTTTTTGTTCTTCCTCGGGCTTCCACACGCTGACGTGGACGCCGGTCAACGCCGCCGTGTGCTCTTCCACCAAATCTGTCGGGCACAGGTCCACAAACAGGCGCAGCCCGATGAACAGGATAGCCAGGTCATCCAGCTGCCCCAGGCCCACCGCCAGGTCAGAGACCAGGTCTATCGGCGAGAGCAAATAAGCCAGGGTGAGGAAGGGCACGATCTTGGTGGTGGCGGGGACCCGGGAATCGAGCAACAGACGCCAGGCAAGTTGGAATTGCCGAAAGAAATCCTTAAGCCAGCTCAACACAGCGCCGGGCTCAGTTGACGGCGGCGCCGGGGGACCAGACCGTTGTATACTCATAGTGCCCTCCTCTGAAAATCAGCAAATCTCAAAATCACTTGCGTTGGAAATGTGACGCAAACTTCAGGCTGCGCTCAGGCCGATTTTCATGACCCGGTAGTGAACCGTAGCTTCATGAAAACTTCTCGGAAAATAGGCAAAAAGGCGAAAAAGCGAATCAGCGAAAAAGCGAATCATTTACGTTCACACCTGGGCACCTTCGCACCTTTGCACGTGGGCGCCTGGGCACGTTCACACCTTCCCACGTGCGCCCATTGCCTGACGCTCACGGATTAGACGTTGCCTTCATTATTATAGTCACCGCCTGCCAGACGGCAAATGTCGCGCAGCAAGGCCAGGGATTGACAGAATTGACAACACAGATACGCTATAAGTACGTAGCCGTGCTGTTACCGGTTGCACGTCTGTCCAAACAGA
>JAGPHL010000070.1:10893-12368 GCA_018055515.1 Anaerolineae bacterium | reverse complement strand
AAATCATCCCGCACCCGAAATCAAGTTCGATGCCCTGGTCCCGTCCGAGATGGCCGCGAAGGCCGAAAGCACGGGGGTCAAAAAAGCGACCAGCGACGCCCTGCAGCTGTTCATGCTGGCGATTCTGGCCGGCGCCTTCGTCGGCCTGGGCGCTATCTATTACACGACGGTGCTGGCCGGCACCGGCAGTCTGCCCTATGGCGTGCAGCGCCTGCTCGGCGGGCTGGTCTTCTGCCTCGGCCTCGTCCTCGTCATCGTCGGCGGCGCGGAGCTCTTCACGGGCAACAACCTCATCATCATGGCCTGGGCCAACAAAAAGATCAGCACCACGCAGCTGTTGCGCAACTGGGGGATTGTCTACGTCGGCAACTTTGTGGGATCGGTGCTCACGGCGCTCATCATGTACTTCACCCGGCAGTATACCTTCGGCAACGGCGCGGTAGGTCTCACGGCGCTCAACATCGCCAACACCAAGTCGAGCCTTGAATTCATCCCCGCCGTCGCACTCGGCATCATGTGCAATGCCCTGGTTTGCATGGCAGTCTGGCTGTGCTTCTCCGCCCACAGCACGACCGACAAGATCCTCTCCATCATCTTCCCGATTTCTGGATTTGCGGCCGCCGGCTTCGAGCACAGCGTCGCTAACATGTACTTCATTCCGGTCGGATTATTTATCAAACAATTTGACCCGACCGTGTTCCAGCTGCCGGCCTTCGTGGATGCCGGGAAGACCCTCGCCGACTATGGCGCCCTCACGTGGGGCAATTTCTTCCTCAAAAACCTGCTCCCGGTCACCATCGGCAATGTCATCGGCGGCGCCCTGATGGTCGGCGGGGTCTACTGGTTCATCTACCTGCGCAAGGCGAAGTAAACGCCCCCCTTGGAATCAACGCAGCACCCCCGCCGACAAGCGGGGGTGCTGTCATGACCACGGTGTCAGCGCGCTAGCCTTCCACGGGCAGGAACACGCGCATCCCGTCTTTTTCGTCCACGATGTAGGCCACGCGCGGATAGTGCAGCGCCGTCCGCACCAGCCACAGATCCCCCCAGGCGCTGCCGACGTTGAAAGCGGCGCAGAGGACGACGGCAAAGGTCAGCCAGCCCGGGAGAGGCAGCGCCAGCACTCCCAGCGCGACGAGGCTCAATCCCACCAGCGGCGCCAGCGCGATGACAAGATAGGCGTTGCGCGGGAAAGCGTGCCCGGCGGCCGTGGCGTAGAACATCATCGCGTTCCATAACACGCCGTAAGCAGGCCGCGCGCCGTAGCAGCGCAGCGCGAGACCGTGTACCAGCTCGTGCGCCACGACAGTCAGGATAGCCATGGCGAAGAACGCCAGCAGCTGCAAGGCATTGAAGATCCCCATCTGCAGCGGGCGCCAGCGCTGCGCCCAGGCCATGAAGGCGACGAGCATCACCCCCATCGTCAGAATGCCCACCACATTCAGGATCACCAGCAGGCGTTTGTGGTCCGAGAG
>JAGPHL010000070.1:0-10793 GCA_018055515.1 Anaerolineae bacterium | reverse complement strand
CGTCTCGAACCCATCGTCCAGCGGGTCGAGGGGGGCGCGTCCCAACCGCGCGCGCACGGCGTTGACCACGGCCGGCCCGACGCCATCATCACGGCGGAAGACGTTCCCGAATCCGGCAATCAAAGTGCGTGGAGTCTTCTCGTTCATGCGATTATTGTATCACACTCTGAGCGGAGCAGGCCGGGCTCCGCCTCTGCCCGATGAATGCCAACACGCCCCTTTCCTGAGGTCAGAAAAAGGGCGTGTTCCAGAAACTACAGCCTGGGGAAGCGGCTAATCCCGCTGCAAGGTATCCAACACTTTGCCGTCCGGTCCCAGGAGCTCGATCTGAATCGGCATCTGCCCCATGGCGTGAGTCGAGCAGGAGAGGCAGGGGTCATGCGCGCGAATGGCGTGTTCCACGCGGTTCAACATCCCCTCCGTGAGCTTCGTCCCATCCACATAGCGCCTGGCAGTCATGTAGACCGCATGGTTCATGGCCCAGGCATTGCCGGCAGTGGCCACGATCATGTTCACCCTTTGGATGATGCCCTGCTCGTCGGTCCAGTAGTGATGGAAAAGCGTCCCCCGCGGCGCCTCAATCACCCCCACGCCCTCGCCGGTGATGTGGCTGAAGGGCGTCGCGACGTCCGTCCCCAAGATGTCGGGGTCGTCCAGCAGCTCCTTGACGCGCTCCAGGGCATAGATCGTCTCGATCAGGCGCGCGTAGTGATAATACAGCGTGCCCTCCACCGGTTTCCCGCCGTTGAGCTGCTTCCAGATCTGCATCTCGCTCTGCGCTATCGGCGTGCTGATGTGCGTCGCCACATTGAGCCGTCCCAGGGGACCCACCCGGTAGATGCCGTGCTCATAGCCGCGTTTCTTGTAGTAGGGCGCCTTGAGGTAGGTGTAGGGATTGACGTGCTCGGCGATATACTCCAGATAGTGCGTCGGGTCGAACAGCTCCAGGAACGACCCGTCAGCATCCACCATTTTCAGCTGCCCGTCGTAGAGCTCCAACGCGCCATCGGGTTGCACCAACCCCATGTAAGCGGACGGGAAGGCGGCAAACTCTTCCAGCATCTGCTGATTGGCCTGCATCCAGCTCTTGAGGAACGAAATGCCCTCCAGAGTCGTGGCGATGTGAGCATCCACCTCGCGCAGCATCCACTCGCGGTCGGCAGGATTCAGGGGCCGGGTCACGCCGCCGGGCACTCCGAAGATCGGATGGATGCGCCGCTCGCCCAACCGGCGGATGATCTCCTGCCCAAAAGCGCGCAGCTTCACCGCCTTGACCGCCAGATCGGGGTTAGCGTCAATGACGCCGCCGACGTGTCGCACCTTGGGGTCGGCGTCAAATCCCAGGATGAAGTCCGGCCCCGCCAGCTCGAAAAAGTGCATCCCGTGAGACTGAATGACCTGCCCCATGTGCATCAGATCGCGCAGCTTGTGCGCGGTAGGGGTCGGTTGCACGCCGGCCACCCTATCACACGCTTTGGAAGCTGCCAGGTGATGGCTTACCGGGCAGATGCCGCAGGTCCGTGGCGTGATCTGGGGCATTTCGTAGAACATGCGCCCCTCGCTGAACTTCTCGAAGCCCCGAAACTGCTCCACGTGGAAATAGGAATCCTTGACTTTGCCGTCCTCGCCCAGATAGATCGTGATCTTGGCGTGACCCTCGATGCGAGTCACAGGTGAAATGGTAATCTTTTCGGCCATCGTAAACTTTACCCCCCATCCATCCCATATTTCAGGACCTTGCCTTCCAACTTCGGCATCCGGCCCTCCAACAATTCCGTTAACACGTACCAGATAGCGTCGGCGGTAGGCGGGCAACCGGGCAGGTAGATGTCCACCGGCACCACCTCATCCACGCCGCTGACCTTGTCCGTCAGGGGAGCCAGGTCCTCGTGGACCGGAATCTCCCCGTCCACCGTGCTCTCGGTCTCGATATACCCGCGCCGCAGCACTTCTTCGGTGGGGAAAAAGTTGCGCATGGTGCAAATGCCGCCGGTGACCGCACAGTCCCCCATGGCGATGAGCACCTTCGCCCGTTCGCGCATCTCGATGGCCTCGTGCTTCTCGTCCTCGTTGCCAATCCCGCCGGTGAGGATCCCCACCTCCACGCCCTCTTCAGGCGGATGTTTGAGGTCCGTAATGGGCGAGGAAGTCATCTCAATATGCTTGAACAGTTCGACGATCCGCTCGTCAATATCCAGGAACGACATATGGCAGCCGGCGCACGCCTCTAACCATTGCGTTGCTACTTTGATCTTACCCATGGTCACTCCTTACTCTGCGGGAACGCCACGACGCCCCGCGCTCTATCCCAGCAGCTCCAACAACTGCTCGAACACCTCGGTCTCGTCGCGGACGCCGGCCGGGGCGGGCAACACCACCTGGAGCGGCTTGACGGCCCCATCGAGCGTGGTCACATGCCCCTGGCGCTCCGACCAAACAGGCGTCGGCAGGACGACGTCGGCCTGCTCCGTCAGCGGCGAGACATAGGCCGCCTGCACGACCTTGAAGCCCGCCTTCAGTTGCAGCGTCTCCTCCGGGGCCTGCTCCCCCAGTAAGACGTAAGCCACATCGGCCTTAGCCGGCGTCAACGGCCGCAAGCCGGCCGCTTCCGCGCCCTTGCCATTGCGCGCCGGGTCGAGCGCCAGGAAGTGGACTTTGTCTCCCAACGGCTTGAGGGCGGCGATCACTTCGGGCTTGATGCCGATGCTGTAGACCAGCACGACCTTCTCCGCCGCTGCCGCCGCCTGGGCGACGACTCCCGCCTGCGCCGAAGCGACCGTCATGGACGCCCGCTCGCTGAGGGCGTTTTCCGTATCGGTGATGACCGCGACGGGGGTGCCCTTGTCAGCGGCGCGATGGATGAAATAGCCGATGACGCGCTGATACTCCAGCGGTTGCGCCCCGGCGACGATGATGAAATCGGCGCTCAACACGTCCGTGACCTGGCCGGGCACGCCGTAACCCAGGGTGGGAGCTTGCGGTTCCAGCCGCCCGCCCTTGCCGCCGACGCGGTTCATGAGGTGCGCGAAGCCCGCGAGCGCTTCATTGGTCGTGGCGCACGCCGCCAGCCCCTGGCAGGAGCCGCCCTTGAGCTTATCCGCCACCGCCGCGAGCGCTTCGCCCCAGGAGACCTCGACCAGCTCCCCATCCTTGCGGAGCAACGGCCTGGTCACCCGCTTGCGCTCCTCGTACAAGGGCTTGAAACGCCCATCCACGCAGAGCAGGCCGTCGTTGGGCTCCGAACCCCAGACGCCATCCACGCGGAGCAGACGGCTATAGCGCGTCACCACATCCAACTCACAGCCGATGCTGCACTGCATACAGGTCGTGGGGGTGTGAGTCACGTCCTTCTCCCGCCCGCCGTAAGCGCTTCTGGCGTCCACCAACGCGCCGGTAGGGCAGACCTGCAGACAGGTGCCGCACTCCACGCAGCTGGACTCGCCGAAAGGCACATCCAGGTCGGCGATCACCATCGTCTTGGCGCCGCGATTGCGCAGGTCCAACGTGTGATTTGCCGCAACCTCAGCGCAGGCGCGGATACACCGCGAGCACAGGATGCAGCGGTTGTGATCCATGATGAAATATTTGCGTGAGGCGTCCACGTTCAGCTTCTCGAAGGGGCGCGGGTAAGTCCAGTGATCCAGCCCGTGCGCGTAAGCCTGATCCTGCAGCTCACAGTTGCCGCTCATCTGGCAATACATGCAGTAATGATTGCGCTCTGAGAACAGCAATTCGAGGACGAATTTGCGCAGGCTGGTGGTTTTGGGGGTGTGCGTCGAAATCTTCATGCCTTCAGCCGCCGGCAGCGTACATGCGGTTTGGACCGTGCGCATCCCTTCAACCTCGACGACGCACATGCGGCACGCGCCCCAGTTGGAAAGCGCCGGATGGTGACACAGCACCGGAATGTCAATGCCGGCAGCCTTCGCCGCTTCCAAAACTGTCTGACCGCTCTGTGCTACAACCTCTTGTCCGTTAATCGTCAGGTGTATTTCGCTCATGAGTCTTTTTACTCCTTGAAATAAGTCTGTAATCGAGCAGCTCTAATGGATGGCTCCGCTAATGCCGCACGCGGGCCTCAAATTCGTCACGGAAGAAACGCAAGCCGGTGAGAATGGGCACCGCCGCCGCCTGTCCGAGGCCGCAGAACGAGGTCTCCTGCACGTAACCGGCGATTTCCTCAAGGCGCCGCAGGTCGGCGGCGCGCGCATAGCCCCGCTGCAGGCGGTCCAACGCCTCCAGCATCTGCACCGTCCCCACGCGACACGGCACGCACTTGCCGCAAGATTCCGTCTTGAAGAAACGCACCAGCACATACGCGAGGTCCACGACATCCGTGTCCTCATCACAGACCAGCAGCGCCCCACTGCCCAGCGCCGCGCCTTTGGCAGCCATGCTGGAAAAATCCATCGGCACATCGAGAAATTCCGCCGGGATGATGCTGCCTGAAGCGCCGCCCGTTTGCGCGCACTTGAAGGCCTTCCCGCCGCGCATGCCGCCGCCGTAAATCTCGATGACTTCGCGCAGGGTAATGCCCATCGGCACCTCGATGAGGCCGGTGATGTTCACGTCGCCGAGCATCGTGTAGACCTTGGTCCCCGGGCTTGCCTGAGTCCCGATGGAGCGGAACCAGTCGGCGCCGTTGAGGATGATGGCCGGGACATTGGCCAGCGTCTCCACGTTGTTGACGACCGTGGGCTGATCCCGGAACCCGCGCACGGTAGGATAGGGCGGACGAATGCGCGGCGTCCCCCGCTTGCCCTCGAGGCTCTCCAGCAACGCGGTTTCCTCGCCGCAGACGTAAGCCCCGGCCCCCGCGTGCACATGGATGTGGAAATCAAAGCCGCTCTCCATGATATTGTCGCCCAGCAGCCCGTAGTCCTCGGCCTGCTTGATGGCGTATTCCAGACGCTCGCGCGCCTGTCCATATTCCCCTCGGACGTAAATCCAGCCCTCATGCGCGCCGACCGCATACCCGGCCAGCGCCATCCCTTCGAGCACGGCGTGCGGATCCCCTTCCAGAATCAGGCGATCCTTGAACGTCCCCGGCTCGGATTCATCGGCGTTGCAGACGATGTACTTCGTGCCCGGCTGATTCACCACAAAACTCCACTTGAGCCCGGTGGGGAATCCCGCACCGCCGCGTCCCTGGAGTTTGGAATCCTTGACCGTCTTCAGCACCTCGCCGGGCTGCATCTCGGTGAGCGCCTTGCCCAGCGCGAAATACCCGTCGTGAGCGATATACTCGTCAATGCTCGTGGGGTCAATGATCCCCGCGCGGCGCAGCACCACCCGCTTCTGAGCCTCAATGGCGCCGGCCCGCCCCGGCAGATGCGCGATTTGACCGGAAAGCGTCTCCGGCGGCGCCAGCAGATGCTGGACGATCCGCCCCTTGTAGAGATGCTCCTGCACAATGTAGGCGCCATCCTCCGGTCGCACCGCGCCGTAGCGCGTGCCTTCGGGGAAAACAATGACCATGGGCAGGGCATCCGTCCGATCCACATGCCCCATGTAGCTCACCTGAACTTCTTTGTCGAGTCCCAAATAGGAAAGTTCGGCCTCGATCGCCAACCGCGTCTCTTCAGCGCCGCGAGCGAGGCTGAGGGCATCGCCAGAAATCAACACATGCGCCCGGATCATGCTGCACCTCCTGCCTGGTCCCGCTCCGCCACCTGCTTCAGAATCTGCCGCACCCGCTCCGGGGTGAGATTGCCGTAGATGTCCTCATCCACCAACATCACCGGGCCGACCGCGCAAGCGCCGATGCAGCTCGTCGTCAACAGCGTCCAGCGACCGTCGGGCGTGGTCGCGCCGAAGCTAATTCCCAGCTCATGCTCCAGCGCCTCCCACACCTCGCGCCCCCCGGCGACATGACACGGCGCGTCCTGGCAGAATTTGATCACGTGCGTTCCACGCGGCTCCAGATCGAGCATACTGTAGAAGCTGGCCACGCTGAGCACCTGGCTGGACGGCAGCTTCAGGGCCTCGGCCACCAACGCCAGTGTCGCCTGGCTCAAGTAGCCCAACTCGGCGTTGAGCTCGTGCAATATTTCCACCAACGCCTCCCGGTTGCTCCCGTGGCGCATCAATACCCGTTGTACCGTTTGAGTCAGATCTTTGTCCATGCCGCCTCCTTGTCACTCGATCTTCACGGCATCCACCGGGCAGACCTGCTTACAAATGCCGCAGCGAATGCAGACTTCGGGATCAATGACGTGAACCTGCTTGGCCTTACCGGCAATGGCGTTCACCGGGCAGTTACGGGCGCAGCGCGTGCAGCCGATGCAGGCCGCGGCCTCGATCTTGTACTCGATGAGGGCCTTGCAGACCTTGGCAGGACAGCGCTTCTCGTAGATGTGCGCCTCGTATTCGTCGCGGAAGTATTCGATCGTGCTCAGCACGGGGTTCGGCGCCCCCTGACCCAGGCCGCACAGCGAGCCGACGCGGATTTCCTCTCCCAGGGTGATCAGCCTCTCGATGTCGCCCGGCTTGCCCTTCCCCGCGCAAATGTTGTTCAAAATCTCCAACATCCGCCGGGTGCCCACACGACACGGCACGCACTTGCCGCACGATTCGTCTTGCGTGAACTCCATGAAGAACCGGGCGATGTCCACCATGCAGGTGTCCTCATCCATCACCACGAAGCCACCCGACCCCATGATGGAGCCCACTTTGGCCAGGTTATCGTAATCCACCGGCAGGTCCAGGTATTTCTCCGGGATGCACCCGCCCATCGGGCCACCCGTCTGCACCGCCTTGAATTTCTTGTCGTTGAGGATGCCGCCGCCCACATCATAGACGATCTCACGGATGGTCACCCCCAACGGCACCTCGATCAGCCCGGTGCGCTTGACCTTCCCCGCGATGGCGAAGGTCTTGGTCCCCTTGCTCTTCTCCGTCCCCATCGAGGCGAACCAATCTCCACCCCTGAGGATAATCTGGGGGACGTTCGCGTAGGTCTCCACGTTGTTGATGTTGGTCGGCTTGCCCCACAGGCCGGAAGTCGCGGGAAACGGCGGACGGGTGCGCGGCATACCCCGCAAGCCCTCGATGGACTGCATCAGCGCGGTCTCCTCGCCGCAGACGAACGCTCCCGCGCCCATGCGCACTTCCAAATCGAAGCTGAAATCCGTGCCGAGGATGTGATCTCCCAACAACCCGTACTCGCGGGCCTGATCCAGCGCCACCCGCAGCGTGCTGACGGCAATGGGATACTCCGCCCGCACGTAGAAATACCCCTGGCGCGCTCCGATGACGTAAGCGGCAATCGCCATGCCCTCGATTACCGCGTGGGGATCTCCTTCCAGCACCCGGCGGTTCATGAAAGCGCCCGGATCCCCCTCGTCGCCGTTGCAGATGACGTATTTCACGTCCCCCGGCGCATTGCGGGCAAAAGTCCATTTGAGATAGGTGGGGAAGCCCGCGCCGCCGCGCCCCCGCAAGCCGGAACGCTTTAGCTCCTCCAGCACCTGCTCCGGCGTCATCTCCGTGAGCACCTTCGCCAGGGCCGCGTAGCCATCCAGCGCAATGTAATCGTCAATGTTGCCCGGATCAATCTTCCCCACATTGCGCAGCACCACGCGCACCTCTTTAGACGCCGGCGTCTCCAACGGTTCGACCTCGAGGCCCTTGTACATCAGCCGGGGGACAGGGCGTCCCTTGTACAGGTGCTCGTCAACGATCAGCCGGGCGTCCTCCGGGGTCAAGCGCACGTAGTGCGTCCCCTCGGGGTAGATGACCAGCTCTACGCCCTGCGGTTGAGGGCCCAGCGTTGCCGCCTGAATGACCCGCACTTCACTGGCGAGTTGCAATTCCTCGATTCTGTCCAGCAGCGCCTGCTCGACCTCTGGCGCGCCGGGCGCAGCACTGCTGATGAGAATATTCGCGCGATAGGCCATAGTTCCTCCTGCTTGGTAGGGCAGGGCGTATCGCTAACGCCCTGCCGGGGAAATATCAGTCGTTCAGGCTTTCTGCTTGACGGTCCAGTCGTCAATCGGCTCGCCGCCGACGACGTGCCGGGCAATGAGGGTCGGAACCCGATCGGCGGTGAGTTTGCCGTAAGTGACCATCTCACCTTCGCCCAGCTGTACCTGCACGATCGGCTCGAATTCGCAGAGGCCGATGCAACCAGTCTGTGTGACGGCCACGTCGGTGATCTGCTGCTGCTCCAGTTCATTCAGGATGGCCGTCATGGTGTCACGTGCGCCCGCAGCGATCCCACAAGTGCCCATGGCCACCACCACGCGCGCCCGCATCCCCTCCGCGCTCAGGCGGCGACGCTCCAGCGCCCGCTCCTTAATCTTCTGCAGTTCTTCCAGACTCTTCATAGTATTTCCTCCACTGCTCTGATGTTCTTAAATGATCACAGTCGTCAGCAACCCTATCCAGCAGGAACGCCTTGAACTTCATCAGCGCGCCTGGCTATGTCAGGCTGGGGACTTCGACGCCAGCCCGCAGGTGCGCTTCACCTTCTGCCAACGTCTCCCGCAGAAAGCCCAACACCTCAGGATCGGAAAGCGGCAGGTCCTCTCCCAACACCGCGCGCAGCTCGCGGGTATCCAGCTTGAACTCGCGCGTCTCGCCGTCCGCGGTGCGCACCGTGTGCTGAAAGAGCACCTCGAGCGTCGGAAACCCCACGATCATGCACAACACCGTTCCCACCAGGTCACCCAGCGGCGGGCGATCAATGTGGCTGTGCTGAAAAGTGGCCCAGGTGCGGGTGCCCACACCCCGTTCCGATTCGATGCCGAATTCCCCTCCGCACATCTCTGCCGCCTGTTTGAGGAAGGGAATTCCCAGCCCCACCTTGCGGGTCGTGCGCGTCGTCACCCAGGGATCGGCGACCCGACGCACCATCTCCGCGTCCATCCCCGAGCCGTTGTCACGCACCTCGAGCAGGAGACGATCGGCGGCAAAATCTTCCACAATGTTAAGGATGATCAGAGTAGCGCCCGCTTTGGCGCCATTCTCAAAAATGTCCAGCAGATGTTGCGAGAGCTCCCGAAAAATCGTCACTCGTATTTCCGCAAGGTCTTCGACACGTCCGCCGGGTTGACGCGCCCGTTAATATCCGTATCAATCATCACCACCGGCGCCTGCGAGCAGGCCCCCACGCACCGGCAGATCTCCAGCGTAAAGCGCTTGTCCTCCGTCGTCTCACCGACCTTCACGCCCAAGATCTGCTGATATTTTTCAATCAACATGGGGCCGCCACGCACGTAACACGCCGTGCCCAGGCAGATGCTGATCTTGTGTCGCCCCAAGGGGCTCATACGAAAGGAGGAATAGAAGGTCAACACGCCATAAATATGGCTCAGAGGGACGCCCAATTCCCTCGCAATGTAGACTTGCATGGGCGGGGAGATATAGCCGATCTTCTCCTGTACCAGGGTGAGCACCAACATCGTCGCGCCGGGGCGATCACGATTGGCGCTCAACACTTCATCCAAAACGCTTTTCTCTACGGGGGTTAAAGTTTCTTCTGCTGTCGCTAAGTCTATGTTTGGGTTCACACTCATAGTCTCACCTCGATTGTTTGTGAAAGGTGTGGTACAGCGCCAGGACATCATTCCAGGCTAAGGGCCTGACAGCCTGTCCCTCATTATAGGTGTTTTTTGCAAACTGCCAAAGTGACATTGCGCGCCGCTTTGTTTGCCAGCAATCCCCGCCAAATTTATGGGACAACTACCCGCCGCTCTCCCTCGCCGCGCAATGCCCGGCGCAGTTCGGCAATGGAAGGCGGCCCCTCCAGCACAAAAATTGTCATCACGCTGCCGATGATGGCCAGCCAATGGGCGTCCGAGGAGGTGATCAACGGCAGCTCTGGCGGCAGACGGAAACGCTGTCGCGCCGCCGAAGGGCGCAGATTGGGCGAGAGCTCCGCCGCGTCGGCGCGGAGCTGCGCGGGCCAGAGCCCCAGAACCCCCAACAGCCCCTTCATGGGCCGTTCGATGTGCGCCGGGATGAACAGTCCCCCAAGCGCATGGACGGCAGCGGCGGCTTCCTCCAGGGGAATCTGAGCGGGGCCTTGATAAAAGCTGTCGTCTTCGGCGATGAAATCCCCTTCAGCGTCCACGCGGTACTGCGGGCCGAAACGGTCGGCGTCGTGTCGAAACGGCAACGCCACCGCCCGCACCTGCGCCTCCCAGGCCTGCGCCTGCTCCAGCGTATCGAACAGGCACAGCACGTCCACCTCTTCCTGACACTGCAATTCCATGCCCGGCATGACCCACAGCCCGCTGCCGACTGCTGCTTCCATCACCGCTGCGGCGTTGCCCACCGCGTTGTGATCGGTCACCGCGATGATGTGCAGCCCCTTGCGCAGCGCCTCATCCACAATCAGCGGGGGGATCATCTCCACCTCAGCGCAGGCGGAGAGACAGGTATGAATGTGCAGGTCGGCCCGAAACTCGTTCACGGCGCCCCAACGCGCTCAGAGAAGCCGCGCCAGCTTCATCACCGTCTCGAAGGTCGGCTCCGCGCTCCGCAACAAAACCACGCCTTCCCCGGCCGCGCGGTTGATCGTCTCCGGGCCGACGGGAGCCGCCTCGGTGATGACGATGCCGGCAACGCCTACGAGCGAAGCGACGGCGACGATGTTGAGGTGGGTCTGCAGCGTGAACCACAGCTGGCCGGGTTGCGCGCCCGCCATCACGCAGCTCAAGAGATCGGCGATGTAGCCGCCGGTGACCTCTTGATCGAGCGCCCCTTCACCCGCCAGCACTTGTAAATCCAATTGCGCCACAATGTCACGAAGGTTCACGAGGGCCTCCTCTGAAAATAGAGATCAGCGA
>JAGPHL010000286.1 GCA_018055515.1 Anaerolineae bacterium | reverse complement strand
CCGTCTCCTTACATGACAGGATGCCCCCTTGCGGATGACCTGCTGCGCGCGCGGTCAGCTGCAGGGGGCATCCGTCCGTCAGCCCGCCTGACTGCGAAAGGGGTTTATTCCTTCGCCGGCAGCGTCGTGATGCGCTCCCCCCGAATGTAAGCCTCCAGGTTCTCGCGCGCCTCGTCGTCGGTGAACTGCACCGGCGGTGATTTCATGAAATAGGCCGAAGGCTCCACGATCGCGCCGCTCAGGCCGCGATCCAGCGCCAGTTTTGCCGTGCGGATGGCGTCAATGATGACGCCGGCGCTGTTGGGGCTGTCCCACACCTCCAGTTTGACCTCCAGGTTGAGCGGGACATTGCCGAAGGTCGTGCCTTCCATGCGGATGTGGCACCATTTGCGATCCTGCAGCCACGGCACGTGATCGCTGGGCCCCACATGAATGTTCTCCGCACCCAGATTGTAGGGAATCTGGCTGGTGACGGCGTTGGTCTTGGAGATCTTCTTCGATTCCAGCCGTTCGCGCTCCAGCATGTTGAGGAAGTCGGTGTTGCCGCCGAAGTTAAGCTGATACGTGCGGTCAATCTGCACGCCGCGGTCCACGAAGAGCCGCGTGAGCACCCGATGCAGGATCGTCGCCCCCAGCTGGCTTTTCACATCGTCGCCGATGACGGGCAAGCCCCGCTCGGCGAACCGCCGCTGCCAGTACCCCTCGCGCGCGATAAAGACCGGAATGCCGTTGACAAAGGCGCAGCCGGCGTCCAGAATCTGCTCCACGTACCACTTGGTCGCCATCTCGCTGCCCACCGGCAGGAAGTTGACCACGACCTCGGTCCGGGTGTCCTGCAGAATGCCGCGAATGTCCGCCGTAGGGCCGGGCGCTTTCTGGATGACCTGGGATAGATATTTGCCCAGGCTGTCGTGCGTCATGCCTCGATACACCGGAACGTTGAGGTACGGCACCTCGGCGAACCGGTAGGTGTTGTTCGGCGGGGCGAAAATCGCCTCGGACAGATCCTTGCCCACCTTGTTCACGTCAATGTCGAAAGCCGCCGTAAATTCGATGTCCCGCACGTGATAGGGGCCGAGGCGAGCGTGCATCAATCCCGGAATAAAGGCATCTTCCGGTGCGTTCTGATAGAAGTGAACCCCTTGCACCAGCGCTGAAGCGCAATTGCCAATGCCGATGACCGCAACCCGGATTTTCCGTTCACTCATGTCCTATTGATCTCCTTGAAAAAAATGATTTGACTTGTAATCCGACGCTCGTTGCCTTTGGGGGAGCAAGCCGTCGGTGAGACTCCCTGGTGGGAACCCGCTGGGGATGGCCCAAGAGGACTATAGCACGGTTCGTAACGCTGTCAAAAAATCGCCCGGCAGCCAGGAATAGTACTTAGGTACTATTTCCCCATAGTTACAATTATGTTAAAATTTAGTCAGGATTTTCATTCCATGCGCGTATGTTCGGTAAGAAATAAGTTTATCAGGGGGTGCTATGATGGGCAAAACGCGGTTTCAACGAGTTGTAGCGCTGTTTTTGGTTATCTTCACGCTAACTTTCGCTTTGTCAGGCAGCACGCTACGTGGGACCTCCTCACGGATCGCGGTTATCGTGCGGGGCGCCACCCTGGAAAGCGCCGCTGTCGCAGTCGCCCAGAACGGCGGGCGGGTGCTGGAGAGCTATCCCATGATTAACGCCGTTTTGGCCGACATTCCCGTCGCCGCCGGCAACGCTCTCGTCGCCGCCGGGGGCGTTGAGGGCGTGTTCCCCAATCACACCGTCGAGGTTGCAGGCAGTCCGGCCGGGGGGGACGTGGAATTCGCCGAAGCCGTGGGGGCGGCGGACGTGTGGGCCGAGGGCAATCTCGGTCAGGGCGTCACCGTTGCTTTCCTGGATACCGGCATCGAACCGCGTTTTGCCAGCCTGCGTCACGGAGCCAATGGGAATCGGCGTATCCTGGCGTACTACGACGCCATCGGCAATAAGCTCTATAAGGAGCCGCATCTGATGCAATCGCCGGGCGACCCGAACGGGCACGGCACGCACGTCGCGGGCATTGTCGCCAACAGCACCTACGAGTCGCAGACGGGGACCTATCTGGGCCTGGCACCGGCGGTGAACATGGTGGCGGTGCGCGTTCTGAATGCCAACGGCTCAGGGACTTACGCGGATGTGTTGCGCGGCATTCAGTGGGTCATTGACCACAAGGACGTCTACAACATCCGCGTGCTCAACATCTCCATGTATGCGCAGTCCCTCGCCCCGTATTGGGCGGACCCCTTCTGCCTGGCCACGATGGCAGCCTGGAATGCGGGCATCACGGTCGTAGCGAGCGCGGGGAACAGCGGGCCTACGCCGATGAGCATCGGCGTGCCGGGCAACACCCCCTATGTCATCACCGTCGGCGCCTTCACGGATAATTACACTCCCTCTGATTTCGGCGATGACTACATTCCGGAATTCTCCGCCACGGGGCCTACGCTGGACGCCTTCGTCAAGCCAGATGTGGTCGCGCCCGGTGCACACATCGTCTCGCTGGCGCGCCATGACACCTATCTGGCCCAGCAGTATCCCGACAACCGCATCGTCCCCTTCTACTTCAAGACCGCCGGAACCTCGATGTCGGCGGCGATGGTCTCCGGCGCGGCCGCGTTGATGCTCAGCGCGCATCCGGAATTGACCCCCGATCAGGTGAAGTACCGCCTGACGCTCACGGCGCGACCGCAGTTCAGCGAGTACACCGGTGAAGCGGCGTACAGCATCTGGGAGCAGGGCGCCGGACGCATTTGGATCCCCGATGCCGTCCACAC
>JAGPHL010000069.1:7004-12648 GCA_018055515.1 Anaerolineae bacterium | reverse complement strand
TTTGTGGTATAATGGGGATGATAGAACTTCTGTTCTAAAAAGGATCACCATGGAACCCAACGAGATTATCATCCGTGGCGCGCAACAGCACAATCTCAAGCACCTGGACGTGCGGATTCCGCGCAACAGTCTGGTGGTGCTGACCGGCGTGAGCGGCAGCGGCAAATCCTCTCTGGCTTTTGACACGATCTATGCCGAGGGGCAGCGGCGGTATGTGGAGAGTCTTTCCTCGTATGCGCGGCAGTTCCTGGGGCAGATGGAGAAGCCTCGCGTGGACTTCATCGGCGGCCTGAGTCCCGCCATCGCCATCGAGCAGAAGGCGGTGAGCAAGAATCCCCGCTCGACGGTGGGCACGGTCACGGAGGTGCTGGACTACCTGCGCGTGCTGTTCGCGCGGGTGGGGGCGGCGCACTGTCCGACGTGTGGACGGCCGGTCCATGCGCAGAGCGCGCAGCAGATCGCCGATCAGATCGCCGCGCTGCCTGCCGGAACGCGCTTTCAGCTTCTCGCCCCCGTGGTGCAGAAGCGCAAGGGGACGCACGCCGACGTGCTGGAGCAGGCGCGCCTGGCGGGGTACACTCGCGCTCGCGTGGATGGGGTCCCGGTGGAGCTCAGCGCCTCCATCAAACTGGCGAAGACGAAAACCCACACCGTGGAGCTCATCGTGGATCGCCTGGAGCTCCCCGAAGCGCCGGACGCCGACTTTCACACGCGGTTGCTGGATTCCGTGGAGACGGCCTTGCGCGCTGCGGAAGGGGTGCTGGTCGTGGACGTGATCGGCGGGGAAGAGCTGCTCTTCAGCGAGCAGCACGCCTGCGCCCATTGTGGGATCAGCTTCCCGGAGCTGACCCCGGCGCTGTTCAGCTTCAACTCGCCTGCGGGAATGTGCCCGGAGTGTAACGGCCTGGGGACGCAGCTGGAAGTGGATCCGGCGCTCATCCTCCACGATCCGACCCTCTCGCTGCTGGACGGCGCGCTGCGGTGGTATGGCGAGCTCCGCAAGAAACAACGCAGCTGGACTCTGCGGGAGCTGGAGGCGATCGCCCGGCATTACGGCGTGAGCCTGGAGACCCCCTGGCAGGAGCTGCCCGAGGAGTTCCGTCACACCCTGCTGTATGGATCTGGCAAGGAGCGGATCAACTTCAAGTATGAAGGGGACCGCGACGACGCGACCTGGTCCGGCGAGGTGCAGCGCCCCTTCGAGGGGATCGTCGCCTGCATCCGGCGGCGTTTCCGTCAGACGAAGTCCGAGTACACGCAGCGTTGGTATCTCAGTTTCATGAGCGAGCAGCCCTGTCCGGCCTGTCAGGGCGCGCGGCTGCGGCCCGAAGCGCGCGGCGTCACCGTCGGCGGGCTGACCCTGCTGGAGGTGGGGCGGATGACGATTGACGCCGCCCATGCCTGGATCGCGTCGTTGGGGGGAACCTTTGACGCTGAGCAGCTGGAGATCGCCGGCGAGGTGCTCAAGGAAATCCGCGATCGCCTGCAGTTTATGCTCAACGTGGGGCTGCACTACCTCACGCTGGATCGCCCGGCACCCTCGCTTTCCGGCGGCGAGGGGCAACGCATCCGCCTGGCGAGTCAGATCGGCTGTGGACTGGTGGGCGTGCTCTACATTCTCGACGAGCCGAGCATCGGTCTGCACGCCCGCGACAACCGCGCTCTGCTCGACACGTTGTTGCGCCTGCGGGACATGGGCAACACGGTGTTGGTGGTCGAGCACGATGAGGAAACCATGCGTCATGCGGATTGGATCGTAGACCTGGGGCCCGGCGCGGGCCTGCTCGGCGGCGAGGTGGTGGCTGCCGGCACGCCGCAGCAGATCATCGAAAATCCGCGTTCGCTGACGGGGCGTTATCTCAGCGGCCAGCTGGCCGTCGTCTCGCCGAATGGCGGACGCCGCACGCCGCAGAATGGCAGCCTCGTGTTGCGGGGCGCGACGCTGCACAATCTCAAGAACGTGACGGCGCGTTTCCCCCTGGGCGTGCTCACCTGCGTTACCGGCGTGAGCGGCAGCGGCAAGAGCAGCCTCGTCGCGGAGACGTTGTATCCGGCGCTGGCGCGGACGCTCAATCGCGCGGAAACCCGTCCCGGCCCCTATGAGCGGCTGGAGGGGCTGGAGTACCTGGACAAGGTCATTGACATCACGCAAGACCCCATTGGGCGCACGCCGCGCTCGAATCCGGCGACCTACGTGGGCGTCTTCGACGAAATCCGCCGTGTGTTTGCCGCGACACCGGAAGCGAAGATGCGCGGCTACGGCAGTGGCCGTTTCAGCTTCAACGCGAAGGGCGGACGCTGCGAGGCCTGTCGGGGGCACGGGCAACGGCGCATTGAGATGCATTTCCTCGCGGACGTGTGGGTGACGTGTAAGGAATGCCAGGGCACGCGCTACAACCGCGAGACCTTGCAGATCCGCTACAAGGGCAAGAACATCGCCGAGGTGCTGGACATGGACGTGCAGGAAGCGCTGGAGTTCTTTGCGGCGCATCCCAAGATCGCCCGGCAGCTCCAGACGTTGCACGAGGTGGGCCTGGATTACGTCAGGCTGGGGCAGCCGGCGACGACGCTCAGCGGCGGCGAGGCGCAGCGCGTCAAACTGGCGAAGGAGCTCAGCCGCGTGGCGACAGGGCGTACCGTCTACATCCTCGATGAGCCGACAACGGGGCTGCATTTTGCCGACATCCAGAAGCTCCTCGATGTGCTGCATCGTCTTACCGCTGCGGGTAACACCGTCATCGTCATCGAGCACAACCTGGACGTGATCAAGACGGCCGATTGGGTCATGGACCTGGGCCCCGAGGGAGGCGAGGCTGGCGGCTACATCATCGCGGAGGGCGCGCCGGAAGCCGTGGCGCAGGTCGAGGCGAGTTATACCGGGCAGTTTCTGCGGCGGGTGCTGGAAGCTCCCGCAGGCGGCCGTCGGGGGTGAACGTTTGAGTTCCACTCCTGAGCCTCAGGGGTATAATGTGAGGGCGTTTCCGTGCGGTGATGGGACTCGTCCTACGTCTGGATCATGAGGTTGTGACATGAAAAAAAGGCTGTTTTGGGGATCGGTCGTGCTCTGGCTGGTGTTGCTTCTTTCCGCTTGTGGCGGGCAGGCGAAGCCGCAGACGCTCTCTGGAGATGCGCGAGCTGCCGTGCTGGCCTACAGCGAGGACATGACGGATAACTTGCTCACCGGGCTGAGTGAGGGGGATTACGCGGCCTTCTCACGAGACTTCACGGAGCAGATGGCAACGTCGCTTTCTGAGGCGAAATTTCCCGAGCTTACGCTGCAGATCATCGGCAAGCTGGGCGCTTACGTCTCCCGCGAAGTTCAAAGCGTGGAGCAAGTGGGCGAGTTCATCACGGTGACCTACGCCGCCAAATTCGAGCAGGACGATCCCGTGACCGTGCGCGTGGTGTTCGAGGCCGCTGAGCCGCACCGGGTCACCGGCTTGTGGTTTGATTCGGCGAAGCTGCGCCAGCAATAAGCGCGTTCTCTTCTGCTCCTGGGAGCGCGGCCCTTTGAGATCGCGTCATTGAGGGTCTAAAGGTGCGGTTCGGGATCAGACCATCTATGTGGCCGCCGGCAGAAATAGGGGGGCCGCATGGGGGCTGTGGGATTTATCGAGGAGACGGCGCCTGATTGAAGGGGAGAAGCTCATGCCTGAATTACCGGAGATCGCCATTTTCGCCCGCGACATGCAAAAGGAACTGCCCGGCAGGACGCTCGTGGAGGTGGAGGTGCTGCAGCCCAAATGCCTGAATCTGCCGCCGGAGGAATTTCGAGCCGCGCTTGCGGGCGCCACAATTCAGGAGGTCACCGCGCACGGCAAGTGGCTGCAGCTCCAGACGACGCAGGGCTGGTTGCTGCTCAATCTGGGGATGGGCGGGGAAATCCTGCTGACCGATCGGCGGCATCTTCCAGACAAGTATCGGCTGATCTTCGACCTGCTGGATGGCGCGGCTCTGGCGGTCAACTTTTGGTGGTTTGGATTTGCCCATTTCGCGGCGCACCCGCGCGAACATCCGATGGTCGGGAAACTCGGCCCGCACGCCCTGGCCCTCTCGCTCGACGAATTCCGCGCGTTGCTGGCCGGGCGGCGTGGCGCGATCAAGACCTTCCTGTTGGATCAGGAGCGGATTGCGGGTATCGGCAATGTCTACGTCCAGGATCCGCTGTTCAAGGCGGGCATCCATCCCCTGCGCGCCATACCGACCCTCACGGACGCGGAGGTTGCGGCGTTGTGGGCGGCGCTTCACGAGACGCTTCAGGAGAGCATCGCTGAGGGCGGCGCTCCCTTCGAGTTGAACCTGTATGGACAGAAAGGCGGCTGGAACGCCAGGTTCCTGGTCGGCTATCGGGAGGGGCAGGCCTGCCCTGTGTGCGGGACGACGATCGAGAAGATCAAGACGGGCAGCACCAGCAGCTACATCTGCCCGCGATGTCAGCCGTTGGAGGGGAGCGCAGCATGAGGGGGCGCACGACCTGGCGTAGAGGAGAGTTTGGAGGGCGCGCCCGACCTGCTTTACGTAGCTATGAATGGACTGCTGAAAATATCAAACTATGAGGAGGTTACGATGCAGTACACACATTTAGGACGAACGGGGTTGTTGGTGAGCCGGCTTTGCCTGGGCACCATGAATTTCGGGCCGTTGACGACGGAAGAGGACAGTTTTGCCATCATGGATCGCGCCCTGGAGTTGGGGATCAACTTCTTCGACACCGCCAATGTCTATGGCTGGAAGAAGGGCGAGGGGTGGACGGAGCAGATTTTGGGGCGATGGTTCGCGCAAGGGGGCGGGCGTCGTGAGAAGGTCGTGCTGGCGACCAAGGTGTACAGCGTCATGGGCGATTGGCCCAATGAAAGCAAGCTGTCGGCCTATCACATTCGCCGCGCCTGTGAGGAAAGCCTCCGGCGGATGCAGACCGATCATATTGATCTGTACCAGATGCATCACGTAGATCGTGATACGCCTTGGGAGGAGATCTGGCAGGCGATGGAACAGCTGGTGCGCGAGGGCAAGGTGCTTTACGTGGGCAGCAGCAACTTCGCGGGTTGGCACATCGCCCAGGCACAGTGTGAGGCACAGAAGCGCCATTTCATGGGCCTGGTCAGTGAACAGAGCCTGTACAACCTCAATGCTCGCATGGTGGAGCTCGAGGTGATTCCGGCGTGCCAGCATTACGGCCTGGGGGTGATCCCCTGGAGCCCGCTTGCGGGGGGCTTGCTTGGCGGCGCTCTGCAAAAGATCGAGGCGGGACGTCGCGCCTCACCGCAGCTGCAGAAAGAGATCGAAGCGCACCGCTCTCAGTTGGTCGCTTACGAGGCGCTGTGCGCAGATCTCGGCGAGGAGCCCGCTAACGTCGCGCTCGCGTGGCTGTTGCGCAATCCCGCGATCACCGGGCCCATCGTCGGCCCGCGGACTCTGGCGCAACTGGACGGCAGCCTGCGCGCCCTGGAGCTCAAATTGGATGAGGAGACCCTTGTCCGTTTGGATGAGATTTTCCCTGGCCCGGGCGGGCCGGCGCCAGAAGCCTACGCCTGGTAAAGTGTCAGAACGTGAAAAGCGAGCTCCGAGGGGGCTCGCTTTTTCGTCGCCTCGATCTGCCATGGCGCTGATCATTGTCAAATTTCGTATTCCGACGTAGTATTGT
>JAGPHL010000069.1:0-6904 GCA_018055515.1 Anaerolineae bacterium | reverse complement strand
CATGTGCATGTGAAGCCGGAATCCGTTGCGGCCTTCAAAGCCGCGACGATCGAGAACGCCCGCAACAGTGTGCGGGAGCCGGGCATCGCCCGCTTCGACGTGATCCAGCAAGAGGACGACCCGACACGTTTTGTGCTGGTCGAGGTCTATCGCACCGTTGAGGCGTCCGCCGCGCACAAACAGACGGCGCACTATGCCGCCTGGCGCGACGCGGTAGCGGACATGATGGCAGAACCGCGAAGCAGCGTCAAATACACCAACATCTTCCCCGATGAGGCGGGTTGGTAGGGGAACGTGCGAACGTGCCCACGTGTAAAGGTGCGAACGTAAGTGACTCGCCGATTCGCTTTTTCGCTGACCGCTGACTGCTGACTTTCTGATAAGGGGGGGATCGTGCGCTTCGAATTTGCCACAGCAACCCGAATTGTCTTCGGCCCCGGCGTCCTGCGTGAAGTCGGCCCGCTGGCAGCAGACCTGGGAGCGCGTCCGCTGCTCGTCACCGGCAAGACGGCAGCGCGCGCCGAGCCGCTGCGAGCGCTGTTAAGGGCGCAAGGCCTTGATCCTGTGCTGTTCGCGGTCGAGGGCGAGCCGACGACGATCGTCGTCCAGCAAGGCGTGGATCTGGCGCAACAGCACGGCTGCGATTTCGTCATCGGCTTCGGCGGCGGCAGCCCGCTCGACGCGGCCAAAGCGATCGCCGCCCTGCTGACCAATCCCGGCGCGCTGTTGACGTATCTTGAGGTCATTGGGGAGGGCCGCCCCCTGGCGCGCCCGGCGGCTCCGATCATCGCCATCCCCACGACTGCCGGCACTGGAGCGGAAGTGACCCGAAACGCCGTCCTGGCGTCCCCAGAGCATGGCGTCAAAGTGAGCCTGCGCAGTCCGTACCTGCTTCCGCGCCTCGCCCTGGTGGACCCCGAACTCACCTGCAGCGTCCCGCCGGCCATCACGGCCGGCACCGGGCTGGACGCCTTCACGCAACTTGTCGAGCCGTATGTCACGCCGGCCGCCACTCCCCTCACCGATGGGCTGTGTCGTGAAGGGATAGGACGTGTCGCGCGTTCGTTGCGCCGCGCCTATCAGGACGGCAGCGACCTCCAGGCGCGCGAGGACATGGCGGTCGCTAGCCTCTTCGGCGGACTGGCGCTGGCGAACGCTAAACTGGGCGCGGTGCACGGCTTTGCGGGTGTGTTGGGCGGGGCGTTCCCCGCGCCGCATGGGGCCGTCTGTGGCCGCCTGCTGCCCGAAGTGATGGCGGTCAACGTCCGCGCGCTGCGAGAGCGCGCCCCTGCTGATCCCGCTCTGGCCCGCTACGAGGAGATCGCGCGCTGGTTGACCGGCGCCCCCGACGCTCGCGCTGAGGACGCCGTCGCGTGGTGTGCGGCCCTGTGTCGCGATCTGGCGATTCCCGGCCTGGCGGCGTATGGCGTCGCGCCCGCTGATTTCCCCCGTCTGGCGGCGGGGGCTTCCCGCGCCAGCAGCATGAAGGGCAATCCCATCGTCCTCACGGAGGCGGAATTGCTGGAGATTTTGGAGCGCGCCCTGTAGGAAGCGGCATGTTCCTGCGGCACATCACCGTGAATGAAAATGTGAGGCGTGAGCCGTGAGCCGGGACTGGGACGGCTCTCGACTCACGGCTCTCTATTTTCCGAAAAGGATTTTCGAATGTACAGAAAAATTTTGCTTTCCCTGATTTTGCTTGGAGCATTGCTGTTGAGTTTGTCCGCCTGCCAGACGGGCGCTGCAGAGGAGCCTCTCGTCGGCGCGAGTCGCTCCGGCGCCCTCCATGAGACGAGCGCGGGGGCCTTGATGGATTTCACGGTGACGGTCGCGCGTGCCGGCGATCCCGTGGGGCTGGATTTCCGGGGCGTGCTGACCTCGGGCAAGGTGCAGGTGCTGCTCGAAGACGCGGAACATCAGCCGGTGTTTCAGCGCACGGTGGATCAGCCCGGCCCCTTTGCCGTGAATAACGTCGTCTATCCGCAGCCGGGGACGTACACGTTGGGCCTTACCTGGGAAGGACCGGTGGAGCTGCCCCAGTACGAGCTGCAGTGGAAGCCGTATCCCATCACCGCAGCGCAGGTCACGCCGCTGGCGCTTCTGGGCGGGGTGGGGATGATACTGGTGGCGGTGGGATACGTCGCCTATGCGGGGAAGCGCCGGCTGAACTGGGGCTATCTGGGCCTCGGAGCGCTCGCCTGGGGGGTGACCGTCGCGCTCAAATTTCTGTGGGCCGCGCCGTTGAACGCCCCGATCTACAACGCGCTGACCGGGGCCTTGCCGGAATCCATCGCCATGCTGCTGTTTTACATCTACGTGGGGTTGCTCACTGGCATGACGGAAGTGCTGCTGACGTGGCTGGTGGTGCGCTACACCCGGCTGGGACAGGTTCCCTGGGGGAAGGCGCTGGCTTTTGGCATCGGTTTTGGCGCGGTGGAGGCGTTGTTGTTGGGCTTCAGCTCGCTTTCCAGCATCATCACCGCGCTGGCGATGCCCGAGGCGCTGCCGACCGACGTGCTGACGCAGTTGGCGGCGGCGAACAATCCGCTGTGGGGGGTAGCGCCTATCGTGGAACGCTTCTTCACCTGCCTGGTCCACATTTTCTGTAACGTGGCGCTTTTCTACGGGGCGGTGAAGAAAGAGGCCCGCTGGTTCTGGCTGAGTTTCCTGTTCAAAAGCGGCATTGATGCGGTGGCGGCCTTCGCCCAGCTGTGGGGGCTCACCGAGCTCTGGCGTGTCTGGCTCATCGAGGCCGTCGTTGTCGTCTGGGGGCTGCTGGGCTGGTGGGGGGCGCGTTGGGTGCGGGAGCATTATCCGGCAAGCGCCGCGACGGAACCCGAAGCGGCAGCAGACGCTCCCGTTCCTGCGGGATAAAATCGAGGCAGGCTGCTCAAATCATGCGCTTCAGCGTGGCTGTCGGCATCAGGCTGGGGATGTTGTCCCCAGCCTTTTGCCCTCAATCTTGACGCTCGTTCAGAACGGTGGATAATGACGCTTGATGCTTACACAGGTTGCCAATCACAAAGCGGCGAAGCCAGCGTTGCTGTTCTGGGTGGGATTGCTGCTTCTGACGGCGGCGCTCTACACTCCGGCGTTGCGCTTCGGCTTTATCTGGGATGACCCCGTGTGGTTCGAGCGCGTCGTGGGGAAATCCCTCGGCGAGCTGCTGGCCCCTTTACCGGAATACCACTTTTATCGCCCCGGAACCCTGCTCATCAATCGGCTTTTCATGCGGGCGGATGGGACGTTCGATGCCCTGCCACTGCACGCTTTTCAGATTGCGGTGCACCTCCTCAATGTGGCGTTGGTAGCGCGCGTGGGCCGCACCCTGCGGCTGGGACGTCCCCTCACGCGCGGGACGGCGTTGCTGTTCGCGCTCTACCCCCTCTCGCATCAAGCCGTGGCCTGGGCCGCTCCGCAGCAAAGCTGGGTCACCTTCTTCATGCTGGTGACGGTGTGGCAGTATCTGGAAGCGCGCCGACGCGCCTCGAAGCTGGCGTTGACGGCGGCGTTGCTGGCGTACCTCGCCGCCATTGCGGTGCAGGAAAGCGCCGTGCAGTTGCTGCCCTGGCTGCTGCTCCTCGAATGGCGCGAGGTCCACTCCTGGCGCACCTGGCGACGTTCGCCGGCATTATGGCTTTTTATGCCCGTTACCGTGGCCTATCTGCTCTTCTGGATTCAGGCCCCCAAGTATGAAGGCGTCACGGGGTTGGCTCTGGAGCCTGAGGTGCTGTGGTATCTGCTCCAGGGGCTGGTTTTCCCGATGGTCGGCTTTGTGCAGGGATTCCCCGCCATGTCGCCGGCCTCGCTGCACTTGTTCATGCTTGCCGGGGCGGGTGGATTGCTGCTGCTGTTGGCCCTGCGACGTCGCTGGTGGCTCCTCGGCCTCGGCCTGAGCTGGTACGGCCTCCAACTGCTCTCGACCTATGTGGGCCTGAGTTATGCTTACGTGAACCTTTCCTCGCGCCTGTTCTACTTGAGCGCCTTTGGCGCCGCCTTGTTGTGGGCGGGAGCGTTGCTGCCGGCGGCGCGTCAGCGTCGCGGGCGTCTGGTGGGGAAACTCGCCCTGGTGTTGGTGGCCGTGCAGAGCGTGCTCTTGCTCCTGAGTTTTCAGCGGATGTACGCACACGGCGCCGCGTTGCAAGCGCAGCTGGTGAAGGCGCTGGCGGAGGGAGGCCCCACGCGCTCCGCGCTGGTGATTAACTATCCCGATCGCTATACGCCGCGTCGGGCGCCCTATCCGCTAGGGTATTGGGGCGTGACTTTGGCGCCCGTGCGGGTCACTTTGGGCGATTTTGTCGCGCTGAGCACGGGCGTCGCGCCCCTTACGGAGAGCTGGAGCGTGCCCGCGCTGGGCCCGGAAGCGCAGCACCTCGGCCCTTATCACGTGGACATGCGCGGCGGGCCGGTCGTTGAAGCCACCGTCTACGAGCGAGCGCGGCAGCTGGACGCCACTTATGTCACGCAATATCATGCGGATGGGGCGATGACGCTGCACTACGCGGGGGACGTGTCTCCTTCCGCCGAAGAGGCCGTTGGCTGGAAGGCGCAGTTTGGCGGTGTGGCGCGCCTGCTGCAGGCTGAGCCGGTGTGGGATGGCGCGGTTTTGCGCGTGCGCCTGCTGTGGCAGGCATTGGGGGCCGGGGCTTCGACCGACAGTGTTTTCGTGCATCTGGCTGCACCGGAGGCGTTGCCCGTGGCGCAGGCCGATGGCGCGCCGGGATGGGGGCTTTTCCCCCTCTGGACCTGGCGGGCAGGGGATCTCATCGAAGAGGAGCGCGTCTTCACGGCCGTTGCCGGTCCTTTGCCGCCCGGCGTCTACAACATCAACATCGGCGTCTACAATTGGGAGACGCAATCCCGCGCCGCGACCTGGCTTCCCGATGGGACGCGCCTGCCTGATGACTACTTCACGCTGGGACAGGTGCGCGTCGGTGAACGCTGAGCAGATCGGCCTCTCCACCGCCTGTTTTTATCCCCACACCCTCACGGAAGACGCGCTCGATCTTGCCGCTGAGTTGGGCTTTTCCCTCGTCGAGGTTTTCCTGCAGACGGAGAGCGAGTATCGGCTCGATTTTGCGGCGGTGCTGGCGCGGCGCGCGCGGGCGAACGGCGTGCGGATCCACTCGCTGCACCTCTACGCGACGCTCTTCGACCTCTGGTCCCCCTACGCCCGCATGCGCGAGGAGACCCGCGCGCGTTTTCTGCAGCTGTTGGAGGCGGCCGCCTGCGTCGGAGCGCGGGCCCTCACCTGGCATGGCCTGCGGCTTGGGATTGACGATCCTGCGCTGGTTGGCTCGTTTCTGGAGAGCACGGCCTGGGCGGCAGAAGTGGCGCACGCCGCCGGGCTCACCCTGTGTGTGGAGAACGTCAGCTGGTGTTACCTGCGGCGACCAGAACACGTCGCCGTCCTCAAAGGCTTGGGCGTGCCGTTGGGGTTTACCTTTGACAGTTTCCAGGCGGCGGAAAGCGGCGTCGCGCCGGAGGCGTTGATTGCGGCGATGGATGGGGCGCTCACGACCGTGCACCTGGCGGATTTCGCGCCCGCCGGCCCGCGCCATCTCTCGCCGGGCAGGGGGATCCTGAATTGGCCCGGCGTCTTTGCCGCCCTGCGTCGCGTGGCCTACGCCGGGCCCTTGCTGATCGAGATTGCCGGGCTGGATGCGCCAGAGACCTTGCTTGAAGCGCGCCGCTTCATCGAGGCCGGGTTGCGTTCCCGCTCTCGGTGATCTGCGACGAGGGATCAGTCGGTGGCGGTCGGCAGCGGCGTGCCGTCTGGCAGGTAGATGTCCGCTGCGGCGGGAAGCAGCTGCACGCCTGGCCCGTAGGCGGTGCGCAGAGCGTTGTTGAGGGCGGTGACTACCTGCGCCAGCCACGCGACATCGTTCACGTCGCCCCGGTACACATTTTCCTTGCGCCCGTCATCCCGCTGGACGAAGTGCACCCCCGCTACCGAGCCATCCCTTTTCCGCTTGGCGATCAACTTGTAGATCCCCACCCGTGGAATTGTGCGGCGTGACCCCCGCCCCGGCGATTTCCTCGCCTGGTTCAATCCGCATCAGCGCCGGCGGTAGTGGTGTGAATTCATGGCGTTGTCAGATCGTTCCCGGTCCTTGACGGCGGGGGTTCGCCGTTACGCCAGCTTCAGCGCCTTGAACTCTTCCACCTGCCGGGTGATGGCGCGTTCGGTGGGCAGCCGCTCGATGCTCGAGGCGCCGAAGAAGCCCACAATGCCCGGCATCCGCCCCAGCGCGATCCCCACGTTCTCCGGCTCGTCGAAGACGCCGCCGTGACAGATGACCAGGATGTTGTCGCGGACGGTTTTCCCCGCCTCGTAGACTTCCATCACTTTGGCGATTGCCTCGTCCATCGTCATGGCCTTGCCCGCGCCGATGGAGCCGGAGGTGGTGAGCCCGACGTGCGCGACCAGCACGTCTGCCCCGACCTCTGCCATGGCGCGCGCGTCATCCGCGTTGAAGACATAGGGTGTTGTGAGCATGTCCAGCTGGTGCGCGATGGCGATGGCCTCGATTTCTTTGTCGTAGCCCATGCCGGTGGCTTCCAGATTGGCCCGGAAGACACCGTCAATCAGCCCCACGGTGGGGAAGTTCTGCACGCCGGTAAAGCCCATCTCCTTGAGCTGCTTGATGAAGAGGGGCATCAGTCGGAAGGGATCCGTCCCGCAGACGCCCGCCAGCACCGGCGTGTCTTTGACGATCGGCAGCACCTCCGCCGCCATCTCCACCACGATGCCGTTCGCGTCGCCGTAGGGCATGAGGCCCGCCAGCGAGCCGCGCCCCGCCATGCGGTAGCGGCCAGAGTTGTAGATGATGATGAGATCCGCGCCGCCCTTCTCGGCGAACTTGGCGGAGATGCCTGTCCCCGCGCCACAGCCCACGATGGG
>JAGPHL010000068.1 GCA_018055515.1 Anaerolineae bacterium | reverse complement strand
CAAAGCCGGAGGCGCTGGTGTTGATTGATACGGAGCTGGTGACGCCCTTCGCCGAAGACGTCGTGCGGGCGATTCCGGCGACGCGCCTGGCGGAAGGGATGGGCCGGCGGATCGTGGCCAATGTGATCATGGTGGGCTTTTTCACCCGCCAGACCGGGCTCCTGGCGCGCGAGGCCGTCGAACAGGCCGTGAGGGAATCGTTGCGGCCCAAGCTGGTGCCGTTAAACCTCAAGGCGTTGGCGATAGGTTATGAGTACGAGTGAGCGAAAAGGCGAAAAGGCGATAAAGCGAAAAGGCGATAAAGCGAAAAAGCGGGGAGGGTGTAGCTCATTACTTTGACGGAGGGAGCCATCCATGAGCAATTCCGTAATGGTCATCGGCGGGGGGATCGCGGGGATTCAGGCGGCGCTGGATCTGGCGGAGGCGGGCGCGAAGGTGGTGCTTGTCGAACGCGAGGCCACCATCGGCGGGGTGATGGCGGTGCTCGACAAGAACTTCCCGACGCTCGACTGTTCCATCTGCATCGAAGCGCCCAAGATGTCGGAGGTGAATCTCCATCCCAACATCGAGATTCTCTCGCTGGCGGAAGTGGAGCGCGTGGAGGGTGAGCCGGGCGATTTCCGCGTGACGGTGCGACAGCGCGCGCGTTATGTCACCAGCGCCTGCACCCGCTGCGGCGAATGTACCCTCGTCTGTCCGCAGGTGCTCCCCAACGAATACGATTCCGGCATGGCGGCGCGCAAGGCGATCTATACGCCCATCCCCCAGGCCGCGCCGGGGCCCTATCTCATTGATATGGATGCCTGCCTCAACGATCCGCCCAACTACCTGCCCTGCGACCGCTGCGCGGTGGCCTGTCCCCCGAAGGCCATTGATTATCTCATGCCGCGAGAGCAGCGGCTTACCCGCGAGGTCGGCTCGATCATCGTGGCCGTGGGCTACGACATGCTCGATCCGCGCGCGCTGCAGGAATACGGCTACGGCACCTCGCCCGATATCATGACCGCGATGGAGTTTGAGCGGCTCATCAATTCCGCCGGCCCGACGGGCGGCGAGATCGTGCGGCCCTCCGATGGCGCGCACCCGCACAAGATCCTCTTCGTCCTGTGCGTCGGCTCGCGGGATCGCCGCCATTACCGTCACTGCTCGCGCTTCTGCTGCATGTACTCCATCAAGCACGCCTACCAGGCTCTCGATCACGGCGTCACCGATGTGACCGTGCTGTACATGGACATCCGCGCCTACGGCAAAGGTTTCGACGGTTTCTGGGATCGCACGAAGGCGGCAGGGGCGAAGTTCGTCCGGGGCAGGCCGGCGAAGATCGAAGCGAAAAAGCGCGAAGGCGCGAAGGCGAGGGAGGGCGAAGACGCCCTCATGACCCATTACCCATCCCTCATGACCCCTTCTCCCTCACTCGAAGTAGTTTACGAAGATACGGAGACGGGAACTCGTCACACTGAGGATTTTGACATGGTGGTGCTGGCGAATGCAGTGACGCCGCCGGCGGGACTGGCGGAGCTGGCGGAGCGACTCGGGCTCGAGCTGGGCGACGACGGTTTCCTCAAGGTTGAGGAGCTGCGCGGCGGCTTGATTGCGACGACGCGGCCCGGCATCTACGCCGCCGGCTGCGACACCGGCCCCAAGGACATCCCCGACAGCGTGGCTGAGGGCAGCGGCGCGGCGGCGCTCGCGCTGGGACACCTCACGGAGCGTTTTTGGCCGGAACCGCCGGCCGTGGAACCCATCCTCGATGTGGAGACACCTCGCGTCGGCGTCTTTGTCTGTCATTGCGGCAGC
Organism: Anaerolineae bacterium; assembly: GCA_018055515.1. GTDB lineage: Bacteria > Chloroflexota > Anaerolineae > B4-G1 > SLSP01 > JAAZNO01. The sequence goes on along the minus strand of JAGPHL010000068.1, from coordinate 10,890 downwards.
AACATCGCCGGGGTAGTGGATGTGGAGCGCGTCGTCGCTTATGCCCGCACGCTGCCCGATGTGGTCTTCGCGGATCATCAGATGTTCTCCTGCGCGGGCAACACGCAGGCGGACATCGAACGCGCCATCCGTGAGCACGGCGTCAACCGGGTGGTCATCGCCGCCTGTTCGCCCAAGACGCACGAGAGCACCTTCCGCGGCGTGCTCCTCCGCGCCGGGCTGAACCCCTACCTGTTGGAGATGGCGAATATCCGCAACATGGATTCCTGGGTCCACAAATTTGAGAAGGAAGCCGCGACGGTCAAGGCCATGGAGATGACGGCGATGGCGGTCGAGAAGGCGCGCCTGCTCGTCCCCTTGGAAGTGAGCCACCTCCCGCTCACCCAGAGTGCGCTGGTCATCGGCGGCGGGGTCGCCGGCATGACGGCGGCGGCGGCGCTCGCGCGCCAGGGCTACGAGACGCATCTGGTCGAGAAGGCGGGACGCTTGGGCGGCTTGATGGCGGATCTGCGCTGCGTGGCGCCGGCGGGACTGTCGTCGCTGGATGTGATCTATGCCCAGAAGCACGAGTTGAATCAGACGGGAGTGCACATTCACGCGCCGGCGACCGTCGAGACCGTAGGCGGGGTCGTGGGCAATTTCCAGGCGCGTCTCAGCACGGGCGAGGAGCTCACCGTGGGGGCGATCATCGTGGCCACGGGCGGCGTCCCCTATCAGCCGACGGAGTTCGGATATGGCAGTGACCCGCGTATCATCACAAATTTAGAGCTGGAGAGGCTGCTGAGTTACAAGTTGAGGGCTGCAAGTTGCACGTTAGCAGAAGGCTCACCTGCGACGTTAAACTTTCGACTTCCAGGCGGCGCTGAGATAGAGCGCATCACCTTCATTTCGTGCGTCGGCTCGCGGCAGGGGACGATGGGGTGCGCGCGCTACTGTTGCACTTCGATGATCCATCAGGCGTTGGCGTTGCGGCGGATGGGGAAGAAGGTGCGCGTCGTGAGCAAAGACATCCGCACCTACAGTCGCCAGGCGGAGGAGCTCTACGAGGAGGCGATGCGCGCGGGCGTGCAGTTCTTCCGGTATGCGGACGACCGCCCGCCGCAGGAGGCGATCGTTTTCGAGGACGGCGCGGTGCGCTTTCACGATCAGCTGCTGGGGGCGGAGCTGCGCGTTCCCACCGACTTGCTCGTGCTGGTGACGGGACTGCGTCCGCCGGAGGACACGCTGGCGGAACAGCTCAAGCTTGCCCGCAGCGAGGATGGCTTCTACATGGAGCTGCATCCCAAGCTCGGCCCGGTGCAGACGGCGATTCAGGGGGTGTACCTGGCGGGGGTAGCGCAGGGTGCGAAGGACGTGCGCGAGACGATGGCGCAGGCGATGGCGGCGGCAGGAAAGGCCGGGGCGCTGCTGGCGCGCGGCGTCATCGAGAAAGAGCCGCTCACGGCGAAATACACGCCTGATGCCTGCACCGGCTGCCTGCGCTGTGTGCAAGTCTGTCCGTTCAGCGCCATCGAGCAGGTCGGCGAGCGGGGCAAGCCCGGCGCGATCCGCATCACCGAGGCGGCGTGCATGGGCTGTGGCAACTGCGCCGCCGAGTGTCCCAGTCACGCGATTGACATGCCCTACTTCACGCGGCAGCAGGTGCTGGCGCAGATTGACGCGGCTCTGGCGGAGAATCCGGGCGAAAAGGTGCTGGTCTTCACCTGTAACTGGTGCTCGTATGCCGGCGCCGATCTGGCGGGCATCGAGAAGCGGCAATATCCGCCCTCCTCGCGCATTATCCGCACCATGTGCTCCGCCCGTTTCGAGGAAGCGTTTATCGCCAGGGCCTTCGAGTTGGGCGCGGGCGCGGTGCTCGTCACGGGGTGCCGGCTCACCGCGAACGGTTCGGATTGTCACTACAACTACGCCAACGTCCACACGCAGAAGCGCTTCGAGCGCTGGCACCGGAAATTCGTCCGCCAGGGCCTGGCGCCGGAGCGCTTGCAGCTGCGCTGGATCAGCGCGGCGGAGGGCAAGGAGTTCGCGGAGAAGCTGGTGGAGATGGATGAGATTGTGAGGGGAGGTAAGGGGTAATGGGGATTTACCCCTCACCCCTCCCCCATTACCCTTTTGGAGGCTCCATGGATTCACAAGAACCCGTTCTGACGCTCGATGATGCTCTCTGGGAACGCCTGCTCGAACTGACAGGCGGGGAGGCGGCGCGGTGCTATCAATGCGGGACGTGTACGGCGACGTGTCCCTGGGGATGGGTGCGCGACGAGACCGTCTCCGTGCGGGAATTCATCCGTCGGGTGCAGCTGGGCCTGGAGGCGACGGACGCGCTCTGGCTTTGCACGACCTGCGCCCAATGTGAGGCCTACTGTCCGCGCGGCGTCTCCATCGCCGGCATTTTCCGCGCCCTGCGGGAGGTGGCCTGGGAGCAGCGGGAGACCCCGGGAGGGCTGCCCTCGCTGTTGTGGTCGGTGTTCTGGAACGACAATACCTGGAGCCAGCCCCCGTCGCAGCGGGCGCAGTGGGCCCGGGACCTCGCTGTGCCGCTTTTCGATCCGGCGCAGCACGAGGTCTTGCTCTACGTCGGCGGAGCGGCTTCCTATGACAATCGCGCCCAAAAGGTCGCCGTGGCGTTTGTGAAGGTGCTGCGCGCGGCGGGTGTCGCCTTCGGCATCCTGGGCGCGGACGAGCCTCCCAGCGGCGCGGACGTGCGCGACGTGGGACATGCTCCCTTTTTTGAGGAGCTGGCCGCGAAGACGGCGGCGGTTTTTCGGCAGCGGGGGGTGACGCGCCTGGTCGCTCTTTCGCCCCACAGCTATGACGTGTTCAAAAACCATTATCCGCCCGTGAGTGAGGGCTTCGCGCCGCAGCATTACGTCCAATTCCTCGCGGAGCTGCTGGCGACGGGACGTCTCAAGCCGCAGAGGCCGCTGGAGGTCACGCTGGCCTTCCACGATCCGTGCTATCTGGCGCGGCACAACGCCGAGATCGCGGCCCCGCGGCAGGTGTTGGACGCGCTTCCCGGCGTCACACGGGTGGAGCTGGCGCACAGCGGCCTGGAGACGCTCTGCTGCGGGGGTGGCGGGGGACGCATGTACCTGGAGACCGCGGCGGGGGAACGTTTCTCCGACGTGCGGGTGGAGGAGGCGCGGGCCGCCGGCGTGCAGCTCCTGGCGACCGCCTGTCCGTATTGCATCGTCTGTCTCGAGGATAGCGTCAAGGCGCGGAAGCTGCCACTGCTGGTGAAAGACGTGGCGGAGATTGTGGCGTTAACGCTTTAATGGAGGTTCCTGTGGTCCAATCCCTTTACGGCGTCGAAGAGGCGGTCCAGGCGATCTGGGTGTTCCTGGAGCATGCTGGCGGGGCGCTCGAGACGGTCTCGCTGGAGCTGCTCGGCAAGGCGCGGGAGCTGGCGGATGCGGCGGGCTGGCCTGTGGTGGGATTGCTCCCCGGCGCGGACGTGAGCGCGCTGGCGAAGACGGCCTTCGCGCACGGCGCGGATGAAGTCCGGCTGGCGGAGCATCCCCTGCTGGCCGACTTCACCGTGGAGGGCTACACGCAGGTCGCCTTCGAGGCGTTGATGGCGGCGAAGCCCTCCGTCTTCCTGCTCGGCGCGACCCCCAACGGACGCGATCTCGCCGGGCGGTTGGCGGTGCGCCTGCGGACGGGGCTCAACGCCGACTGCACCGATTTGCGCCTCGATCCGCAGACGGGCGTCATGGTGAGCGAGGTTTCCGGCTTCGGCGGCGGCGTGCTGGCGCTCCTGGAGATGCAGCACCATCGCCCGCAGATGGCCACTTTCCGGCCGGGCGTGTTTCCGCTCCGCGCGGGCGACCCTGCCCGGCGCGGCGAGCTCGTGCCGGTGCCGGTGACGCTCACGGCGGAGAGGCTCCACACGCGCGTGATCGAGCGGGTCGTGGGCGCGGGCCTGGATCTGAGCCAGGCGCCGGTGCTCGTCGTGGGCGGGCGTGGCATGGAGGGGGATTTCGACACGCTGCGGGAACTGGCCTCGTTGCTCGGCGGCGAGGTGGGCGCCACCCGTCCGCCGGTAGATGAAGGCTACATCGAGCGCACGCGGCAGATCGGGCAGACCGGCGTCGTCTGTCGGCCCAAAATCGCCCTCGTCTGTGGTGTGAGCGGCGCGTTTCACTTCGTCGTCGGCATCCAGGATGCGGGGACCGTCATTGCCATCAACAATGATCCCGGCGCGGAGATCTTCAACCACGCGGATTACTGTGTGGTGGGGGACGTGCGCGAGGTGTTGCCGGCGTTAGTCGAAAAGCTGAAAGTTGGGAGATGAGAGTTGGGAGTTGGGAGTTGGAAGTTGGAAGAGAAAACGTATCCTGATATTTCCGAACTTCTGGCCGCAAAACAAGCACGTCGGCGCGCGTTGGCGGCGCTATCCTGGGAAGAGAAGGTCGCTATCATGGAGCGGATGCGACGGTTGCTTCCCAACGATGCCTGGACGGATAAGAATGCGTTACAATCTGAAGGCCGGGTGTTGAAAGGAGCGGCAGATGGCGAAGATTGAGCACTTTGAGGAGATTCTGGGATGGCAGAAAGGGCGGGAGCTGTGCAATCCGGTGTATGCCCGCACCCAGCAGGGTAGTTTTGCGCGGGACTTTGGATTGCGTGACCAGATCAGAAGAGCCGCCGTGTCTGTCATTTCTAATATCGCTGAGGGCTTTGAGAGCCAGAGCAATCGCACATTTACTCGCTATCTTTACATTGCCAAAGGCTCAGCAGGCGAAGTCCGTGCGCAAGCCTATATCGCGTTGGATGAAGGGTACATCACTCAGCAACAATTCGATCAGATTTACGCGCTCTCGGAAGAAACCGGGCGGCTCATCGGCGGCTTTATCGTCTATCTTCAACAGCATCTTGACGAATCGCCCCGCGCCACTGCCTCCCCAGTAAATAAATCAGGTCCTGCTTCTCATCGCCTAACTTCTCCCAATTCAGAACCCACAACTCGTAACTCCAAATGAGGTAACCATGTCCCAGTTGCGAATTATCGTCTGCGTCAAAGTTGTGCCCAAGCCCGAAGAAGTCCGCGTTGATCCCGTGACCTGGCGGCTGGACCGGAGCTCGGCGCGGTCGGAGCTCAACCCGCCGGATATGAACGCGGTGGAGTTCGCGCTGCAGCTCAAGGAACAGCACGGCGCGCATGTCGAGCTGCTGTCCATGGGGCCGTCGTTCTTCGAGCCGGTGTTGCGCGTGGCGCTGGCGATGGGGGCGGATCACATCACTCTCCTCAGCGACCGGGCTTTCGGCGGGGCCGACACGCTGGCGACGACGTACACGCTCGCGCGGGCCATCGAGAAACTGGGCGGGGCGGATCTCGTGCTCTGCGGGGTCGAATCCTCCGACGGCGCGACGGGCCAGGTGCCGGCGGGCATCGCCGAGTGGCTCGGCTGGTCGCAGATTACCATGCTCAGCCGCGTGACGCTCGACCCGGAGCGACGGACGGTGCGCGGTCGGCGGGAGATCAAGGGAGGGCACGAGGTGTTGGAAGTCCCTCTGCCCGCCGTGCTCTCCGTGGAGACGGCGGCAAACGAGCCGCGCTTCATGGATTACCGCCTCAAATCGTGGGCTTTTGCGCCGGAGCAGGTGACGGTATGGGACGCTGCCGCGCTCGCAGCGGACCCCGAGCTCATCGGCGTTCCCGGCTCACCGACCGTCATCAGCGGCCTGGATCAGGCACCCTTGCGCGAGCGCAAGCGGATTCCCCTGGTCGGAACGCCCGCGGAAATCGCCGCGCAGCTGGCTGATTTGCTGCGCGCCCGGTGAAGCTCGGCCCGCGTGAACTTCAGGGCGTTGCTTTTTCGGGGGCGGGGGGCAGCGTAAAGAAGAAGGTGCTCCCCTGTTCCGGCTGGCTTTCGACCCCTGTCTCCCCATGCAGGCGCTCCATGATGCGGCGCACGATGGAGAGCCCCAGGCCGTACCCGGGGACGCGGCTGCTCCCTAAGCGCTGGAACGGGATGAACAGCTGCTCCTGCTGTTCGGGCGGGATGCCGGGCCCGTTGTCCTTCACCCAAAAGCGCAGGCTGCCCTCCGGCAGAGGGGTGACACCCAGTTCCACCCGCGGCGGCTGTCCCCCGTGCTTGAGCGCGTTATCCATGTAGTTGACCCACACTTCTTCGAGCCAGGGCGCGTAGCTCCACACGCGGGGCCATGAAGCGGGCTGGACGATTTCCGCCTGCAGTTTTTCGATGACCGGCTCCAGCCGCGCCAGCGCGTTTTGGATCACGGCGCCCATCTCTACGGGGCCGAGGGCGGGCGATGGTTGCTGACGAACCCCCGCCAGCAAGAGCAGCGCCTGGATGATGTCCGCCATTTGGGTGGCCGTGCGCCATATCCCCTCGGCTGCCTGCGCACAGAGCGTATCGAGCGGCGTTCGGGTCACCAGCAGTTCCGCATAGCCCAACAGCACGTTGAGGGGATCGCGCAGGTCGTGGGCGACGGTGTGCGCGAAGGCGTCGAGCTCCTCGTTGCGGGCTTGCAGCTCTGCGTTGAGCTGGTTGACGGCTTCGAGCTGGCGGCTCAATTCCGCGTTGGCTGCCTCAAGTTGCTGTTGGAGCCGCCGCGACCTCACGTGTGTCTCCACGCGGGCGATGATCTCCTGTGGCTGGAAAGGCTTGGCCACATAATCCACCCCACCCACGCTGAAGGCGCGCAGCTTTTCCTCTATTCCGCTCAGCGCGCTGATGAAAATGACCGGAATGTCGCGGGTCTGGGCATTTTCCTTGAGCCGCTGACAGACCTGATAGCCGTTCATCTCCGGCATCATGACGTCCAGGAGCACCAGGTCCGGCGGCGCTGCCTCGATGGCGGCGAGGGCGCGCGCCCCGCTGGTGACTGCCCGCACTCTGTAGCCGGCGACTGCCAGCATGTTCGAGAGCACCTGCAGGTTTTCAGAGATATCATCTACAATGAGAACGCTGGCCTGCTCTTGCATCTTGGACTCTTTCATATCCATGAAACCTCATTTTTTGTGGGGCGCCGTTCTTGCCGGATAGCCGGCGGCGCTGGAACGGGTTGTCGGCGCTCCCTGGAGCCGTTGCGCGAGCCGGGTGTTGCGGCGCGCGATTTTATCGTTGCGCACGGCCATGGCGATCGCCTTCATCCCGCCGACGAGCACGACCAGGGTGCGCGCGCGGGTCACGCCGGTGTAGAGCAGATTGCGTTGGAGCATCATGTAGTGTTGCGTGAGCAGCGGCAGCACCACCGCCGGAAATTCCGAACCTTGCGCTTTGTGGATGCTGACCGCGTAGGCGTGCATGAGCGCGTCGAGTTCGGTGAAGTCGTAAGTGGCGACGACGTCGTCGAAGGTCACCGTCACCGTTTGCTCTTCCAGGTCCATGGCCGTGATGTGGCCCATGTCGCCGTTGAAGACCTGCCGCTCGTAATCGTTTTGGATCTGCATGACGCGATCCCCTACCCGCAGGGTCCGCGCCCCGTGGGTGAGCTGCGCTTTGCCGGGGGCGGGAGGATTGAGCGCCTCTTGCAGCTGCCGGTTGAGCGCCGACACGCCTGCCGCGCCGCGATGCATGGGGCTGAGCACCTGCACATCGCGTTCCGCGTCCAGCCCGAATTTCTCAGGAATGCGCCGGGTGACGATATCGAGCACCAGCGCCGCCGCCTGTTCCGGGTCTTCCTGCCGAAAGAGGAAGAAATCCCGCGCTTCTGGTGGAAAGAGCGGCAGCTCGCCCCGATTGATGCGATGGGCGTTGACGATGATGTAGCTGTCGTCTGCCTGACGGAAGATCGTCTCCAGCCGCGTCACCGGTATCACGCCGCTGGCGATGAGATCCTGCAAGACGTTGCCGGGGCCGACGGAGGGGAGCTGATCCACATCGCCGACCAGCAACAGATGGCTGCCCGCTTCCACCGCCTTGAGCAGGTGATGGATGAGCAGCAGGTCAATCATTGAGGTCTCGTCCACGATGATGAGGTCGGCGTCGAGGGGATTTTCCTGATCGCGGAGGAAGCGATTGCCCTGCGCGGGTTTGAATTCCAACAGCCGGTGCAGGGTTTTGGCCTCGAGGCCGGTGAGCTCGCTCAGGCGCTTGGCGGCGCGACCCGTCGGCGCGGCGAGCAGCACCGTGTGTCCCCTGGAGCGCAGGAGTTGGATGATGGCGCGGGTGATCGTCGTCTTGCCGGTCCCCGGTCCGCCGGTGAGGAGGGCGACTTTCTCCGTGAGGGCCATTTTCACCGCCCGGCGCTGCGCTTCTACGAGCTGGAAGCTGTTGCGTCCGTCCAGCCAGGCGAAGGCGCGCTCCCAATCCAGCGCCAGGAAGTCGCTCAGCCGATCGCGCGAGCTGTGCAGGAGCAGCTGGAGTTTGGCGGCGACGCTCTGTTCGGCCTGGAAGAAGGGCGGCAGGTAGATGGCTTCCTCTTCGGCGATGACTTCTTCGGCGGCGATGAGGGCCGCCAGGGCCGCTTCGCATGGCGCGGCGGGAACCTCCAGCAGCTGCGCGGCGGCCTCCAGCAGCTGCGGCCGCGTGGCGAAGCAGTGCCCCTCGTCGCTCAGCTCGCTGAGCGTGTAGCGCAGTCCCGCCTCGAGGCGCTGCGGCGCGTCGTGCGCGATGCCCATCTGCCGCGCGATCTTGTCCGCCGTCTTGAAGCCCACTCCCCAGATGTCCTTCGCCAGCCGATAGGGGGTGTTTTGGACGACGGTGATGGCTTCATCGCCGTACTGCTTGAAGATTTTCACCGCGAGGCCCGTGCTCACGTCGTGGCTCTGCAGGAAGAGCATGATTTCCTTGATCTGTTTTTGCTCTTCCCAGGCGGCGGCGATGCTTGCGGTGCGTTTCTCGCCGATGCCTGGCACTTCGCACAGGCGATTGACGTCTCGCTCGATGACGTCGAGCGTTTGCAGGCCGAAGTAGTCCACGATCCGCCGGGCGTTGACGGGGCCGATGCCGCGAATCAAGCCGCTGCCGAGGTATTTGCGCAGCCCTTCGAGGGTCGCGGGCAGCTGCACCGCGTACTCCCGCACCTGGAATTGCCGGCCGTAGCGGGGATGCTCGGTCCACACGCCGCGCAGTCGCAGCGACTCACCCACGCTCACCCCGGTCAGCTCGCCGACGACGGTCACTTCGCCGGTCTTGCCGCGGGGGATGACTTTGGCGACGGTGTAGCCGTTCTCCTCATTTTGGAAGGTGATGCGCTCCAACGTCCCCTCCAGGGTTTGGAGGGGAACTTGTGCGGCGGTAGCGGCTGCTGAAGTGGACATAATCTCATTCTACTATAGAGATTCAGCTTCAGCAACTGTCACCTGCCAGTTTCGGTTACAGCTGCGTTAAATTTTTGATAATTCTGTCATCCGCGAGCTGTTTTCGGGGTAAACGTCGCCACGGAGACGCGGGGTTTTGGGTTCCGGGCAGTAGATTCCTGGGATTCTATCCGTGCTCTTCCGTGTGGACTTGTGAGCCATTCGGAGGTGAAGTCACGTCCTGGCGCCGCTGCGTTGAATTCCGGGTCCGCAGCTGCCCGCAGCCGGCGGCGATGGCGCCGCCGCGACGCTGTCGCAGCGTGTGGGGGATGCCCGCCGCGTCGAGCACGGCGGTGAACGCGGCGACCGCCTCGGCAGGGGAGGGCAGCTCTGGATACGCCGGGGTGGGGTTCAGCAGGATGAGGTTGACGTGCGCCGGCACGCCGGCGAGGAGCGCCGCCAGCGCTGTGGCTTGCGCGGGACTGTCATTGACGCCGGCGATCAGCGCCCATTCGAACATCACCCGGCGACCGGTCCGCGCGGCGTAGGTGCGCGCCGCCTCGAGCAGCGCCGCGAGGGGATAGCGCCGGTTGATGGGCATGAGCCGATCCCGCAGGGCGTCCGTCGCGGCGTGGAGCGAGATGGCCAGGTTCACCCCCAGTCCCTCTTCCGTGAAGCGCGCGATGCCGGGGACGACGCCGGCGGTGCTGACGGTGATGCGACGCGGCGGAAATCCCAGCCCTTGCGGGTCGAGCAGCCGTCGCAACGCCGCGAGGGTGTTTTCGTAATTGAGAAACGGCTCGCCCATCCCCATCAGCACGAGATTGGTGAGGCTTTCTCCCTGGGCGGCCAGCTCTCGCTGGAAGTGCAACACCTGCGCGACGATCTCGCCTGCCGTGAGCTGCCGCACGAATCCCATATCGCCGGTCGCGCAGAAGGTACAGCCGCAGGCGCAGCCCACCTGTGTGGAGATGCAGGCGCTGCGGCGTTGGCGGTAGCGCAGCAGCACCCCCTCGATGCGTTGTCCGTCGGCGAGCTCGAGCAGGTCCTTGCGGGTCGCTCCGTCGGGCGCTTCGAGGCGGTCCACGACGCGGGGAACGTGCCATGGCGTCTCTGCTGCCAGCCGCGCGCGGAGCGCCTCGGGCAGCGGCAGCGCGTCGAAATCGGCGGCTCCTTGCCGGTAAAGCGCGTGCCACAGTTCCAGCGCTAGACTGCGGGGCGCGTCCCAGCTCGCCAGCAACGCCTCCAGCGCTTCGCGGCTCAGATCGTAGAGCCCGGCGGGCGGCTCGTTCAAAGTGGGACTTTCGACGTTGTCCATAGGATTTTCAGGAAATGCGTAATCTCTCTACTTTCCGCTAAGTTGAGCTTGCCAGACCCTACGATTTGGGTGTAAACTGGTCCCATTCTCGCTGCAAGGAGGGGGACGTTCCGTAGAACACACCCTGGCTCACACGGTCAGCGGTTTGTGTTCGCGGATCATCGCCAAAATCACGAGTGTTACCCTTCGACTGTTCTTGCGCCGGTGCTTTGGCATTGATGTTTTGACTTACATGGTCAACACATGATTTCACATCAAACGTTTCTTATAAAAATTATACTTTCATAATAATGATTGTCAAGACCCTTGCGTCGAGACCTAGCCCGGCGGGTGAGGGCGGCCAATGCGCTGGCCGAGCAGA
>JAGPHL010000285.1 GCA_018055515.1 Anaerolineae bacterium | reverse complement strand
CGGACGTAAAGCGCGTCGCCGACGCGAACCACCCAAATCGTCACCGGCCGGCGCAAAGTGCCATCACGCTGCACGGACGCCAGCTGCAATTCCTCTGCAGCGCCAATCCGCTCGAGCTCTTCCTCCGTCCACTGGGACATGTCCCGCCTCCTCCATCACTGCGGCCCCACGACACGATGGGGCACATACGGTTCTTCCAGGTAAGCGACCTCTTCCGGCGTCAGGCTGACGGACAACGCCCCGATGGCCTCTTCGAGATGCCGGATCTGCGTCGCGCCGACGATGGGAGCCGTCACCGGCTCTTTCTGCAACAGCCAGGCCAGCGCGATGTGGACGCGCGACGCCCCCCGCTTCTCAGCGACCTCGGCCAACCGCTCGACGATCTGCCGGTCAACTTCGGCGGTCGCATCGTATTTGATCCTGGCGATCTGATCGGTTTCGGCACGCAACGTGCTGGCCGGGGACCAATCGCGCGTCAACCGCCCGGCTGCCAGCGGACTGTAGGGGATCACCCCGATCTGCTCCTCCCGGCACAGCGGCAACATCTCCCGCTCCTCCTCGCGGTAGATGAGGTTCATGTGATTTTGCATCGAGACGAAGCGCGTCCAGCCGTGCTTCTCGGCGACGTAGAGCGCTTTTTGGAACTGCCAGGCGAACATCGCCGACGCGCCGATGTACAGGGCCTTGCCCGCTTTGACCACGTCATGCAGCGCCTCCAGCGTCTCCTCAATGGGAGTCTCGTAATCCCAGCGGTGGATCTGGTACAGGTCCACGTACTCCGTCCCCAACCGCCGGAGGCTGTTGTCAATCTCGGTCATGATGGCCTTGCGCGATAGCCCGGCGCCGTTCGGCCCTTCGCGCATGCGGCTGAACACTTTGGTAGCGATGATGACTTCATCACGCCGGGCAAAATCCTTCAGCGCGCGCCCGAGGATTTCCTCGCTTCTCCCCAGCGAATAGACGTTGGCCGTATCGAAGAAATTGATCCCCAGCTCCAGCGCCTTCTTGATGATCGGACGGCTGTTTTCCTCATCGAGCACCCATTTGTGGGTCCAGCGCTCCGCATCGCCAAAACCCATACAGCCGAGGCAAAGGCGCGAAACCTGCAAGCCCGTCGAACCTAAGCGCGTGTATTCCATCTCGGTCTCCTTTCACCAGCACCTGGAAATAAAAACTCTGCGTCCCCAACATTCTCTGCGGCTAGAGCGGCACTTCTCACGCTCAGGCGCACTCACAGCACGCGGCGCTACAAGCCGGCTCGCAGCGCGGTCGAAGCCGCTCCTCGCGTTTGGAAGCGCAGCTCGGCTCGTCGTCCACGAAGCTGTCTCGGAGGGCCATAGTGGAACGCATCCGCAGCTCCGCTTCACGCTCGACTCTCAACATCAACTGAATAGCCAGGTCCATCTCACACACTCCTTCTGCAATTTTCGTGTTGAGCGGGCAGGGCTTCATTTTCCGCAAGCGCCGAACCCCCGCCCCTCACACTTATCATTATAGCAGCGCTGAATGCAGTGTGGTATAATAATTCTGGAAGATCATTGTACGATTCTGCAAGTCTCAGGAAAAAACGACAAGGAGGTCCTATGAATGCGCAGCATCCCCTCCAGACAGAGCTCGAGGCCTCTCGGATGCAAGCCAGCAGGGACGAGTTGGTCGAACGGCTCATGCGCGCCCTCCGCAAGGACGGCGGCAGCGAGCCGCTCAAGGGCCTGCGCCTCCATCGCCTCTCCGCCCCCACAGAGTTGGCCCACAGTGTGTCTGACCCGGCCTTTTGTGTGATTGCGCAGGGAAGCAAGGAGGGCTTCCTGGGCGAGTACCGGTACCAGTACGATCCCATGCACTACCTGTTGGTCACGGCCGAGCTCCCCATCGTGAGCCACGTCATCGAAGCGTCGCCGGAACGCCCCTACCTCAGCCTCAGCCTCAAGCTCGATCCTGTGACCGTCGGCGCCGTCATGGTCGAAACCGGCCAGCTCGCGACGCACGACGAGGCGCACGTGCGCGCGCTCGACGTCAGCGCCCTGGATGCCGATCTGCTGGACGCCATCCTGCGCCTGGTGCGGCTCCTGGACAATCCCACGGAAGCGCCCTTCCTCGCGCCGCTGATCACGCGGGAAATCATCTTTCGCCTGCTGTTGGGCGAACAAGGCGACCGGCTCCGCTATATCGCCACCCAAGGGGGCCACGCTCACCGCATCGCCCGGGCCATCGAGCGGCTCCGCAACGAGCTCGACCATCCCTTGCGGGTCGAAGACATCGCTCGCGACCTGGGCATGAGCGTCTCGAGTTTTCACCATCACTTCAAAGCCGTGACCGCGATGAGCCCGCTGCAATTTCAAAAGCAAGTGCGACTCCAGGAAGCCCGCCGGCTGATGCTCAGCGAGGATCTCGACGCGGCGACCGCGGGCTACCGGGTGGGCTTCAACGACCCCGCGCACTTCAATCGGGAATACAAAAAGACCTTCGGCCTGCCGCCGCTATCCGACGTGAAACGGCTCCGCGAGCAGGCGGCTCCCAACGAGCGCCTCAGCGCCGGTTGAGGGTCATCTCCCAAAGGCGGGACGCCGTGAACGTGGCAACGTGTCCTCATGCAAAGGTGTCCACGTGTGAACGTGCGAACGTAAGTGATTCGCTGATTCGCCTATTTTCGAAGAGACGCCATGTGCCGGCACACACCGGGCAAGCATGAAAATGTGAGTGGTGAGCCGTGATTGAAGGCTGCGACGACTCTCTTCTCACGGCTCACGACTCCCTATTTTTGAAGGAGACGTCATGTGCCGGCGCACATCATTCAAGAATGAAAATGTGCGGTAACTGCTCAGCCTGGCGCCAGGTAGCCAAACGGCGATGGATGAACCTTT
>JAGPHL010000284.1 GCA_018055515.1 Anaerolineae bacterium | reverse complement strand
GCCATTGCTCCGGCTCTCCCAAGCACTGGGGGGGCCGGAGGTGTGGATCAAGCGCGATGACCTCACCGGCCTGGGGCTGGGAGGGAACAAAATCCGCAAGCTCGCCTTCCTGCTGGCCGAGGCCCAGCGACAACACGCGGACGTCATCATGACCACGGGAGCGCAACAATCCAATCACGCGCGCCAGACTGCCGCCGTCGCCGCCATGCTGGGACTGCCCTGTGTGCTCGTCCTGCGCGGCGATCCGCCGGCCAAACCTCAGGGCAACTACTTTCTTGACCTGCTCCTGGGCGCCGAGGTGCGCTGGGCCGGCACTCGTCCCCTCCTGCAAGCACTCGACGCCGAGGCCGCAGCCCTACGGCAGGAAGGGCGCCATCCCTACGTCATCACCTACGGCGGCAGCTCGGCGCTCGGCGCGTGCGGCTTCGTCGCCGGCATAGCCGAGGTCGCCATGCAGGCCCAGGCGTTGGGAATCACCTTCGACGCCATCGTCTTTGCCAGCAGCAGCGGTGGGACGCAGGCCGGCATGGCCGCTGGCGTTCGCGCCCTCGAGCTCCCCACGCGCGTGATCGGCATCAGCATCGCCGAACCGGCAAGCAGCTTCCGCCACGATCTGGCACGCCTCACCAACGAGACGGCGGCCCTGTTGAAGCTGGATCTCGCCTTCAGCGACGACGACTTCGACGTGCGCGACGCCTATCTGGGGCAGGGCTATGGCATCGTCACCGACGTCGAACGCGAGGCCATCCGTTTCGCCGCCCGCACCGAAGGGCAGCTTGTGGATCCCGTGTACACCGGGCGCGCCCTCGGCGGCTTGATGGACCTGATCCGGCGAGGCGAATTTAGCCCCTCACAGCGGGTGCTCTTCTGGCACACCGGCGGCGCTCCGGCCCTCTTCGCCTACGCCGAGGCCCTCGAAGGATGAAACGCGGCGGGCTGCTTCTCGTGGGCCTGCTGGTGGGACTGGGACTCGGCTTTCTCTTCGGCTGGGGACTCTGGCCCGTCCAGTATAACGACACCACGCCGGCCCAACTCCGCCCCGACTATCGGGACGAATACCTGCGCCTGGTCGCGCTGTCCTACCAGGTGGAGCCGGATCTCGCGCAGGCGCGGGCGCGGTTGGCCGCCATGGGAGACACGGCCCCGTTCCCGCAGCTGGTCGCGCGGATCGAAGCATGGATCGCCGCCGGCGCATCGCCCGCCGCACTCGCACCGCTCATCCAGCTGGCCCGCGACCTTGGCGTAGACACCCCCGCCATGCGCGCTTACCTTCAGGAGGCGCAGCCATGAAAGCTTCGTGGATCTGGCTCGCCGTGGGAGTGGCGTTAGGACTTGCCGCCGGGCTGATCTACACCTGGGGAATCCAGCCGGTCGAGTTCTACGACACCTATCCGCCCCTGATGCGCGAGGACTTCCGCGCCGACTGGATCCGCATGACGGCGCTGGCATACGCCTACGACGGCGACCTCGAACGGGCGCACGTGCGGTTGCAGCGCCTGGCGCCCGAGGAAATCCGCCAAGAGCTGCTCCAAACCCTCGATGCCGCCGTCGCTTCGGGCCGCCCCCTCTCGGTGCTCCAACGCCTTGCCACGCTCGCCCAGAACTATGGCGCCGACAGTCCCGCTGTGCGCGTCTATGCCGGCAAAGAAGCCGTGATCCTGCTCTCCACGCCCACACGCGCGCCGACTGTTCCCCCGCCTACAGCCGCCGCACCTTCCCCCACGCCTGCCGCCACGACCACACCTTTAACCGTCACGACGACCCCGACGCTGCCGCCGATCCCGCATGTCATCCTGCCGACCCCCACGCCGCTGCCGCCGCCGTATCGCATCAGCCAGACGATCGAATCCTGTCTGCCAGAACCGCGCCTCGCCATCTCCCTGACCGCCAACGTCACCGTGACTGTCCGCGGGCGTGAACAGCGTCAGACCGTCGGCTTGCCCGGCAAAGAAGTTTGGCTTCTGGGGTCGGACGGCGCCGATCACGCCTTCACCGGCTTGCGTCCGGCCCAGGGGTTGGGCTATGCCGATTTCAACGTCGAGCCCGAGCACTCCTACAATCTCTACATCGAGACGCCCACCGGCGCGCCTGTCGCCACGCTCAAAACCGCAGCCTGCACGGCCACCGGCGAAGGCGACCGATGGCAATCGTGGCTGATTATCCTCCAGGCGACGGGCAGCCCGTAAACTCGAATTGCATCGCAGCGGACATTGGATTATAATGACAGTATCCAGCCAGTAAACCTAACAGGAGGCACACAATGCGTAAAGCGCTTTCATTCATGGCGGGCTTGATGATCGGCATCGTCACCGGCGGCAGTCTGGCGTTACTGCTCACTCCCACTCCAGGGCCGGAGCTCCAGCGCCGGGCGCAAGAATACGTCCAGCGGCTCATCGAAGAGGGGAAGGCCGCTGCCGAAGCGCGTCGGGCGGAGATGGAAACTCAGCTGGAGGCTTTCAAACAAGGGAAGCCCTTGGGAACGGGCGCCCCACAGTAACCCCCGCCGGTTCCCCCACAAGCGTCTTCACTGCTAAAACGAACACGGCAGGCTCTTTCAGCCTGCCGTGTTTCATTCCGCCTGCCCCGCAGCGTCAGGAGCTCGCTGCCTCGACCAACGCCGCGAACAACGACGCCATCGCCGGATCGCTCCGCACCAACGCCTCTGGGTGCCACTGCACGCCGATGCAGAAGGGATAATCCGCCAGTTCCACGGCCTCGATCACGCCGTCGGGAGCGCGCCCCACAACGCGCAGACCGACGCCCGGCGTCTGAATGCTCTGGTGATGCGCGCTGTTCACCGCAAAAGTGACGCCGCCCAAAATCCGCGCCAACGCGCTGTCGGCCTCCAGCGTCACCGGATGGACGCTTTGAT
>JAGPHL010000067.1 GCA_018055515.1 Anaerolineae bacterium | reverse complement strand
GCCGGTCTTACCGGTGGATGTAGTAGCCTACCTGTTTGGCACGCGCGTCAAACTCTCCTCATTCCACTTTTGTTATATGATGGACAACACGGCCGAGAAGATCGAGCAGGTTGACGTGGAATATACAGACACCAATGGCACCACCCAGAGCCTCTGCAGTTTCACTACTGATGTATCCAGCACAACCTGGACCTGCCAGACGTGCACTGCTGCCTCGCCCACCGGCATCTATGGGCCGGTCTTTGTGCGCTTCCATCTGTACTTTGCTGCGGACGGCGATACGCGTGCGATTCGCCTAGGGCACATGTACGTGCACCTGGTGGAGTGACATAGGAGGTGGACAGTGAAACGAATAGCAATTCTGCTGACTCTGGCTGTCCTGCTCCTCCTGGCCGGCCGCGCCCTGGCGATGTCTTCCACCCATTACCGGCTGGACTGGTTCACCCCGCTGACCGGCAGCGGAGGGCCGGCCAGTTCGGCTCACTATGCCATCAACTTCACCGTCGGACAGACGGTCATCGGCAGCGGCTCGAGCACGAGCTATGAGGGCTGTCTGGGCTACTGGTGCGGCGCGACGGGACAATACCGCATCTACCTGCCGCTGGTACTGAGAAGCTTTTGATCTCACCCTACCCCTTTTGTGCCCTCATCCCTCCTCCGCAAGAGGAGGGGTGAGGGAAGGAGGTCGTCATGCGAATCCGATGTTTTTTCGCTGCCCTGACCCTCTCCCTGGCCCTTGCCTGCAACTTTTCCGCTCTGCCCACACCGACCGCGTCTGCCGTCGAGGAAATCGCCTCGCCGACCCCGGCCACAGCCCCGGCCCCGGCCTCACCGGCGACTCCCGGCGGGGCGACCGTCGTGACGAGTGGCCGCACGTTCTACGTCGCTCTGGGCGGCGACAATGCCCATCCCGGCAGCCGCGAGCAGCCCTGGGCCACCCCCGGCTACGGCTCCCGCCAACTGGCCCCCGGCGATACGCTCATCATCCTCGACGGGCGCTATACCCTGAGCGAGTACGACGCCGACATCCTCACCCCGCCTTCCGGCACCCCCGATGCCTGGATCACCATCCAGGGCGAGGAGGGCCGCCGCCCTGTCCTGGCCGGACGCGACAACCTGGCCACCGCCATCAACCTGAGCGGCGTTCAGTACGTCCGCATCCAGAACCTGGAGATCACCCACGACGACCAGGCTACCGGTGAAGCGCTGTGGTTCCGCGAGGGGGTGGAAATCCTCGGTGCCCCCTCTGCCCACATCGTTCTGCAAGACCTCACCATCCACCATGTGGACGAATTCGGGATGAACATCCAGGATGTGGAGGACCTGCAGATCCTCAACTGCCGCATTGAGTACGCCGGCTTCGGCGCGCTGGGTGGCCCGGCCGGGGAGCACGGCGGCTGGCGCAATGTCACCATCCGCGGCTGTTCCCTCTCCTGGAGTGGCCACTATTATCAGGGCGGCGACGGCTCCACCCGCCCCTACGACCGCCCCGACGGTTTCGGCATCGAGCCGGCCCAGGGACCCATCCTGATCGAGGACACGGTCGCCGAGCACAACTACGGCGACGGACTTGACTCCAAGGCCGCCAACACCACCATCCGCCGTTGCGTTGTCGCCAACAACTCCTGCGACGGGGTGAAGGTGTGGGCCGACGGCAGCCGCGTGGAGAACACCCTCATCTATGGCCGCGGCGACGGCAACGCCGAAACGACGCCCTGGGCCGCCATCGTCATTGACCAGGTGGAGCAGACGGACGCCCATTTCGAGATCGTCAACGTCACCGTGGACGACTACGTGGGGCAAAATTATCTGCTGTACGCGCAGTACGACAATCCCGTGCCGGTGCAGGTGACGCTGCGCAACACGGTCTTCAACGGGCGCGGGCCGGAGTGCCCTATCTACATCGGCGCGGCCAGTACCCTCATCGCCGATCATAACCTCTTCTACCTGCCGCAGAACGCGACCCTCCTGACCCACGGTGAGACAACCTTCACCTGTGAAAACATCGCCTCCCTGGGCGCGGGGAACGCCTGCGGCGACCCGCACTTCGTGCGTCCGGCCTGGGGCGAGATAGGCGACTATCACCTGCAGACAGGCAGCCCGGCGATCAATGCCGGAACCACCGTCGGTGCGCCCAACGTAGACCTGGAGAACCGCTCCCGCGATGCGCAACCCGACATCGGCGCCTACGAATATCGAGAGGCTTCCTCCTGGCTGTACCTGCCGCTGGTGCTGCGGCATTCCCTCTGACGCCAGGCGCGGCGCGACAGCAGCGTCTCCGCTGCGCCATCCCACAGGGCCTGTCCGGGTCAGTCCGGCAGACCCTGTTTGTTTGCCTTCCCACCCAAAATGAGGATAATTGTCCCCGAAGCACCCGGCTCGCTCTGCCCCCCCGCCAGGCTTGCAGACAAACGCGGCGCACCCTCATGACTCAGGGGTTGAAATCCAGCGGCGAGCCGCGAGAGTGAGTAAAAAGCGCCGGCGATGCTTTTCACCTCACGCAAGGAGGGCGCAATGGAATACGACGCAGACAAAGTAGACGAGATGATCCTGGCGCTGCTTTATCTCACGACCTCACGCGACCCATACGGCGTTCACGCCTGGAAAGGGTTGGATTGGCAGGCCATGGATCGGCTGCACCAGAAGGGCTACATCGGCGATCCCCACGGGAAATCGGCGTCCGTGGAGGTCACACCCGAAGGCGCCCGGCTCTCCCAAGAGCTCTTCTTCAAGTATTTCGGGAAGCACAAGTGAGCTCGCCTTTGCTCCAGCGCTTCCGTCGGAAGGGAAACGTCCCCTCGTAGCGCTATGCCGCGGCGCAGAACGGCCAATTGCGCGAGCGGGCGGCCATGATACAATAAAAAAGACTTCCATCATGTGAGAACATATAAGAAAATAGCAAACGTATGGACATCTTGACCCAATTTGAAGCCCGGCTCACGCCTGAAGAATTGCAAATCTTTCGTGGCCTCCACAGCCCCGCCGCAATCCAGGCATATCTGGATGCGACGCCCTACAGCGCGGAGGAACGGACCCGCTGTCCGCTGCATGTGATGCGCGATCGCGTTGCCCACTGCCTCGACGGTGGCCTCTTCGCTGCCGTCGCGCTACGCCGTCTGGGCTATCCACCCTTACTCCTCGACATGATACCCGAGCCGGGGACGGATGATGATCACGTGCTCGCCCTCTTCAAGGAAAATGGCGGTTTCGGCGCCGTGGCCAAGTCCAACTTCGTGGGATTGCGCTACCGCGAACCGATCTACCGTACCCCGCGCGAACTCGTGCTCTCCTACTTCGAGGCCTATTTCAACGTCAATGGGAAGAAAACCCTCCGCGCCTACACCCGCCTCTTCGACCTGAGCCGTTTCGATTCCATCCCCTGGATGTGGGATGAGCGCGGCGTCGCCATCATCGAGCAGCGCTTCTATCGCCTCAAACCGATCCCCCTCCTCACACCAGAAATGGCGGCGCGGCTCGAACCGGTGGATCCCCTCAGCTATCGGGCGGGAATGCTCGTCGTCAATCCCGCCGGACTGTATCGCCCCCATCCAGAGGAGAACTGACTGCAGGTCACCCGCCATCATCACATGAAAGGAGAACAGCATCATGGCACATCCGCTAGCAGGAAAACCGGCGCCCCGCGACATGCTCGCCAATATCCCGCGGCTGGTAGCAGCATATTACGCCTATCATCCCGATCCCGCTGAGCCACTGGAACGGGTCGCCTTCGGCACGTCGGGCCATCGCGGCATTTCCTTCAAACGCAGCTTCAATGAAGACCACGTGCTGGCGATCAGCCAGGCGATCGCCGAATACCGGCAGACACAAGGCATCACCGGGCCGCTCTTCATCGGCATGGACACGCATGCCCTCTCCGAACCCGCCTTCATTTCCGCCGTCGAAGTCTTCGCCGCCAACGGCCTCGACATCATGTTTCAGGAAGGGCTGGGCTACACCCCCACCCCCGTCATCTCCCACGCCATCCTCACCTTCAACCGAACGCATCCGGGGCTCCTGGCGGACGGGGTAGTCATCACGCCGTCGCACAATCCGCCCACCGATGGCGGCTTCAAGTACAATCCGCCCAGCGGCGGGCCGGCGGACCCCGAAATCACGGGCCTCATCCAGGCGCGCGCCAATGCCATCATCGCTGATGGGCTGCGCGCCGTGCGCCGTATGCCCTTCGAACGCGCCCTCAAGGCGGAGACGACTCATCCGTATGATTACATCACGCCCTACGTGGAAGACCTGCGCAACGTCGTGGCCATGGAGGCCATCGCGGCCGCCGGGCTGAAAATCGGCGTGGACCCCCTGGGCGGATCGGGTATTGCCTTCTGGCCCCGCATCGCCGAAACCTATCGGCTGAACCTGGAAATCGTCAATCCCTATGTGGATCCCACCTTCGCCTTCATGACCGTGGATTGGGACGGCAAAATCCGCATGGATTGCTCCTCGCCTTACGCCATGGCGAGCCTCATCAGCCTCAAAGACCGCTTCGACATCGCCTTCGCCAACGACCCCGACTACGACCGACATGGCATCGTCACACCCAGCGCGGGCCTGCTGAACCCCAATCACTACCTCGCCGTCGCCATCTCCTATCTGTTCCAGCATCGCCCTGGCTGGCGCCCCGACGCGGCGATCGGTAAGACCCTCGTCTCCAGCTCCATGATTGATCGCGTCGCCGCGCATCTCGGACGGCGCCTGTGCGAGACCCCTGTCGGCTTCAAGTGGTTCGTCGAGGGGCTGGTAGACGGCTCCTTCGGCTTCGGCGGGGAGGAGAGCGCCGGCGCCTCGTTCCTGCGGCAGGATGGCACCGTCTGGACGACCGACAAAGACGGCATCATCCTCGACCTGCTGGCGGCGGAGATCACCGCCGTCACCGGCAAGGATCCGGGTGAACACTACCGCGACCTGGAGGCCCTGTTCGGCAGCCCCTGCTACGAGCGCATTGACGCGCCCGCCTCTGCGCCCCAACGCGCCGTCCTGAAGGACCTCTCGCCGGAGCTGGTGCAGGCGGAGACGCTGGCAGGCGACCCCATCCTCGCCAAGCTCACCCGCGCGCCGGGGAACAACGCTCCCATCGGCGGCCTGAAGGTCGTCACCGCGCAAGGGTGGTTTGCCGCTCGTCCCTCCGGCACCGAGGACGTCTACAAGATTTACGCCGAAAGCTTCCGCGGGCCGGAACACCTGCGCCAGATTCAGGAGGAAGCGCGCGCCATCGTCAACGCCGCCTTCGTCGCGGCGGGTGTGGCATAGCCAGAGCGCTTCGTCACCAAACGAGACGGCGCCGGAGGGACATCCCCCGGCGCCGTCTCTTATCCGTTATCCACCGTTTATCTCAGGGAGCATCCTCGCCCAAAGGTGAGGGCAGAACCTCTGCGTCAGGCGCCTCAGGGGCCTCAGGCGCTGCCGGTGCGACGGGAGCCGGCGCAGGCGAAGCCGGGCTGACCGGCGCAACGGGGCGGCGCGAAGGGACTGCCGGCGGCGCGGCAGGCGGGGGTACCGTACCCGTCGCCGCATAGGGCCGCGTCCCAAACTGCGTCAGCGTGACCGCACCGACCCCCAGCGCGATCAACGGCCAGATCAAGATGAGGGGCAGCCAACTCCACGTCACCTGCACGAGCACCGCCAATATCGTGAGCAAGACCGTGCCCAGCACGGCCATCGCCACAGGCGATGCCTGCTCCACCTTGAAAATCCCGTGCAGCACGCGCTCGCCGAGCACCGAGCCCAGCGCCACCCATCCCAACGCCGCCCCCACGCCCACGATGAGAGCGCCGACCACCGCCAACGGGCTCAGACAGATAGTGATCACCAGAATCACCAGCACCAACGCCGCGCCGATAAAGACCAACAGCCCCACTCCAAACGCGGGCAACGGCACATTCACGATCGTCTCCGCCACACGCCCTACGTGTTGAGGCCAGAGGCTCACGAAGAAGAGTGCGAACAGCCCCAACACCACAATCGTCAACACGCTGCGCACCACTTTCCACAGCGCCTGCAGCCACAGCGGCCGTGAAGGTTGCGTCCCCCTGATGGGTGGCTCCGGCCCATCGCTATTGTCAAACGCCCTCGGCCCAAACGGGAAATTCCAGTTGAAGCCCTGAATGCGCTCCGCCTTCTGAATTTCGCCCTCGACGACCGCGCCCTCCTCCTGGGTCACTGTCCCCGTCGAGGACACATCGCCCTGGATGTGCGCCGTGCTGTCCAGACGCAATTCCCCAGCGGAGAAGACGTCACCCTCCACTGTTCCGGCGATATCTGCCGCTCCGAACACCGCGACGTCGCCACGGACAGTGGCCTCTTCACGTATCTCCAATGCGCCAAAAGTGGTCAGGTCGCCGGTAAGGCTCGACCCCTGGCCCAACGTCACCGGCCCGAAAACTACCAGGTCGCCGGTGACGCTATCGCCCGGCGCCAGAGTGTAGGGTCCGAAATGAACCCCGCCGCTTCCTCCCTGCGCAGCCCAGACGGGGGACGCCGCTGTCAGCAGCAACAAAGCCGCCATACTTGCGAAAATCACACGCTTCAACATCACTACCTCCTTCGAAAATAGAGATCAGCGGGTCAGCAGTCAGCGAATCAGCGAATCTCAGCTGCCCCGGAATGAATTCCGGGTCTGCCACGTCCCCAACAACGCGCTTCAACGCGGTTGGCTCCAGCAAACTGGAGATTGCATCCCCAGCCGAACTACTCACGCCTCATGCCTCACATTTCCGTGCTTGCCCGGTGTGTGCCAACACATGGCGTCTTCTTATTCCTACGCTCTGAAACGCTCAAAGTTGCGCCGACGCCCGCCTTCGTCGCCGGCGCACGGATTTTTCGTGCAGATCCTCTCCGCGCTAAAGCCGGCCACTTTTTCCTCCAACCGGCGCCTCCGCCAGAGTTCCACGGACAAAATGTCGTCACCGCCTATGCCGAGGCCGCTTCGCGCTGCCGCCGCAGCATCACCATGGTGATCGTCGCCAGCACGCCATGAGGCATGAACAGGAGCAACCACGCTGCCGCCAACACCAGCACCAACAGCGCGAGGGAATGTCCCGCCGCCATCAGCCCCACCAACGTCTGGATCAGGGCCTCGAACAGCACTTCCCTGGAGAACAGCATCACGGCGAGAATGCGGTTGAAGTCCCAGTATGCTATCCCCAAGGCCACCGTACCCGCCACGCCGAGCAACACCGTCAACGCCACCACCCCCAGCAGCAGCCACGACCGCCGTCGGCGGTAGCTGGCCGTCGCCTGCGCCGTGGTCTTGAGCGCCAGGTCCATCGGCGGCACGGGCCGCGGCGCCCGGCGCAACGCCGTGTCCAGCCGGGCCAGGGCTTCCCAGTCCGCGCGGCAACGCGCACACTCGCGCAGATGCTGCTCCCAATCTGCCTGTTCTTCCAAGGTCAACTCGCCATCCAGCGCCCTGATCCACCATCCCTCACTGTGCATGTCCCACATCATGCGCCTCCCGCATTCCAGTATTCCAGCGGCTGCTCTCCTCCCCCTGAGTCTGCGCCCAACATGCAGCCAGCGCGCGCCGCGCCCGGAACAGCCGCGATTTCACCGCCGAGACGCTCAAATGCGTCACGGCAGCGATCTCCTCATAAGAAAGATCCTGCCAGTAAAACAGCGTCACCACCAGACGATCCACTGGCGCGAGGGTCTCCAGCAGCGCCTGCACCGCGCGTTGCCGCTCGCGCTCCTCCAACTGCCGCTCCGGGCTGGGATCCGTCCCCGCCTGCCATTCCCAGGCGCCGTCCTCCCCCATCCCGTCCAGCGAGACTTCGGGGCGGCGGCGCCGCAGGCGATCCGTGCAAAAGTTCGCGGCGATGCGCAGCACCCACGGTTTGAAGGGCCGTTCCACATCAAAAGTGTGCAGGCTCATCACGGCTTTCACCAACACATCCTGCGCGGCGTCTTCGGCTTCGGTGGAGGTGCCCAACATGCGGTAACACAAGCCATACACCGCCGGTTGATAAGTCTCCACCAACCAGCTGATCGCCAGCTCATCTCCGTGCATGGCTGCAGTGATCCACTCTTGCTCGGTCACGCCTTTGTCCCTCGTTTTCTAGTACGCACGGCAAGTCGCCAGGTTGCAAAAAGGGGCAACATGGGATGTTGCCCCTTGAAACCTCGTCTCGCGGCCCGCATTCTCAGAAGGGCCGTTGCAGGTCCGAAAGCAGGAACGAATCCGGCTCCTCTTCCTCATCGCTGAGCAACGTCCCTTTGGGGAGCTCTTTCTCGATGGCCACGCCTTCATACTCATCAATCGGGCCATCAGAACCTTCCACATCACCGCGATACCCCGTGCCGGCGGGGATCAGCTTGCCAATGATGACGTTCTCCTTCAGGCCGTAGAGCGGATCCTCATCTCCCTGCACCGCGGCGTTCGACAGGACCTTGATGGTGTGCTGGAACGACGCCGCCGAGAGGAAGGAATCCGTCGCCAACGCCGCCTTGGTGATGCCCAACAGCACCTGCCGCGCGCGCGCCGGCTGCCCGCCCTGGTCCACGATCTCGCGGTTCTTCTTCTCATAACGGACCCGATCCACCAGGTCGCCCGGCAAAAACTCCGTGCTGCCCGATTCGGTCACCATCACCTTGCTGAGCATCTTGCGGATGATGATCTCGAAGTGCTTGTCATTGATGACCGGTCCCTGTCGGCGGTACACCTCCTGCACTTCGCGCAGCAGATAGCGCTGCACCGCCTCGCGGCCCTGCACCTGCAGGATCCGGTGCGGATTCAGCACCCCTTCACACAGCTGCTCGCCCGCTTCGACCTTCTGCCCTTCCGTCACCAACAGACGCACCGAGGGCGCCATCTCGTACTCCCGCTCGTCCTTCACCTCGTAGCTCAACGTGAGCGTGCGACCTTCCAGGCTGATGTGGCCGCTGGCCTTGGCGCGAATCTCTTCGGTCTCGCCGCGCGCCAACAGCTGCCCCAGTTTGACCTCGTCGGCGTCTTCCACCAAAATCTCCCAATCCTCAGGGATCTCGTGGACGGCGTGCTTCAGCTGCGCATGGGTCACGATGACCTTCAGAGCATCGCCCTCACGGACGATGTGCACGATGCCGGCAATATCGGAGATCTCCGCCTCGCCTTTCGGCATACGGCGGGCTTCCAACAGCTCTTCCACGCGCGGCAGACCGCTGGTGATGTCACCGCCGGAAGAGGCCGTGCCGCCGGTGTGGAACGTCCGCAGCGTCAACTGCGTGCCCGGTTCACCGATGGACTGCGCCGCGATGATACCGACCGCCGTCCCGATGTGCACCAACGAGCCGCGACCCAAATCGCGCCCGTAACACATGGCGCAGATGCCGAAATCCATCTCGCACGTCATCGGCGAGCGGACAAACACGTCCGTGATGCCCGCACGGACCAACCGTTCCACCCGCTCCTCATCGAGCTCCTGATTCCGTTGCACGATGATCTCGCCTGTCTGGGGATCAACGACCGGCGCCGCAGCCATACGCCCGACAAGGCGTTCGCCGAACGTCTGATCGGCGACGCGCTCTTCCTTGCGATCACGAATCCACAAACCGCGGCGAGTGTGACAATCTATCGCGTTGATGATCACATCCTGCGCCGTGTCCACCAACCGGCGGGTGAGATACCCCGCGTCAGCTGTGCGGAGCGCCGTATCCGACAGACCCTTCCGCGAACCGTGCGTGGAGATGAAGTACTCCAGCGCCGTCAGGCCCTCGCGCAGGTTGGAGCGGATCGGCAACGGGATGATGCGCCCGGAGGGGTCGGCCATCAAACCGCGCATCCCCGAAAGCTGCGCGATCGGCGCGAAACCGCCCTTGGAAGCGCCAGACTTCGCCATCACCGCGATGGGGCCGTAGGGGTCGAGGGAGTCCGAGACCGCCCGCGACACATCCTCGCGCACGCGCGTCCAAATCTGGATGACGCGGTTGTACTCCTCGTCCTCGGTCAACAGGCCGCGCCGGTACTGCCGCTCGATCTCGGCCACCTCCTGCGACGCGGCCTCCATGATCGCCTCCCGCGACTCAGGGATCGTCAAATCGTAGACGGAAATGGTCACGCCGGAGAGGGTCGCATAGTAGAAGCCCAACGCCTTGATGTCATCGGCGAACTGCACCGTGACGTCCGGGCCCAACAGGCGGTAGCACCGCGCGATTTCGTTGTTGAGATCATTCTTACCCAGTGGTCGGTTGATGAAGCGCATCGGATCGGGCACGATCCGGTTGAACAGCGCGCGCCCCACCGTCGTCGCGATCGGCTCGGCCGGCGCCGGACGTTCCTCGTACACCTGCGCCACCAGAATCGGCGTGTGCAGGGTCACCTTACCCAACACATACGCCGTCTCGACCTCATTGAGGTCCGTGTAGAAGCGCGGCGGCTCCTCCGTCGGACGCCCGTCCATGGTGAGGTAGTAAATGCCCATGCACATGTCCTTGGAGGGACCGATAATGGGCTGTCCGTCGGCGGGCTTCAAAATGTTGCGCGAGGCGAGCATCAGCTTGCGGGCCTCTTCCACCGCCTTGCGGGACAGCGGAATGTGCACCGCCATCTGGTCGCCGTCGAAGTCGGCGTTGAAAGCCGCGCACACGAGCGGGTGGAGCTGGATCGCCTTGCCTTCGATGAGGATCGGCTCGAAAGCCTGAATGCCGAGGCGGTGCAGCGTCGGCGCACGGTTGAGCAGCACGGGGCGGTCGCCGATGACCTCCTCCAGCACTTCCCACACCTCGGGCCGCTGCCGCTCGATCAGCCGCTTGGCCGCTTTGACGTTCGCCGCATAGTTGTAATCCACCAGGCGCTGAATCACGAACGGACGATACAGTTCCAGCGCCATCGTCTTAGGCAGACCGCACTGATGCATCTTGAGATGCGGCCCGACGACGATGACGGAACGACCGGAATAGTCCACGCGCTTACCCAGCAGGTTGCGGCGGAACCGGCCCTTCTTCCCCTTGAGCAAATCGCTCAACGACTTGAGCTGACGCCGTCCGCGGCGGCTCATGGCCTTGCCGCGCTGACTGTTGTCAATGAGGCTGTCCACGGCCTCCTGCAACATGCGTTTCTCGTTATGGATGATCACTTCCGGGGCGCCCAGATCGAGCAGCCGGCGCAGGCGGTTGTTGCGGTTGATGACGCGACGATACAGATCATTGAGGTCGGAGGTGGCAAAACGCCCGCCATCGAGCTGCACCATCGGGCGCAATTCCGGCGGCAACACCGGCAGCACCGTCAAAATCATCCATTCGGGGCGATTATGGCTCTTGCGGAGCGCTTCCACCACGCGCAGGCGACGGGTCGCCTTCTTGCGGCGTTGTGCCGAACGCCCGTTTCGCACCTCTTGCCACAGCTCCTCCGAGAGCGCCTCCAGGTCGAGCCGCGCCAGCAGCTCGTAGACGGCCTCGGCTCCCATGCCCGCCTTGAAGACCTGTCCCCACTTCTGCCGCAGCTCGCGGTAGCGCGCCTCGTTGAGGAATTGAAGCGGCGCCAGGCTCAGCAGCTCCTCACGGTCCGCGTCGTAGCGGGTGCGCACCGTGAGCGTCTTGGCCTGCAGCTCCTCGCGGATTTGCGCCAGCTTGTCCTGAATGCCGGCGGCCAGCGTCTCCGCCTCCCCGTCCGACATTCCCATGGGCGCCTGCTCCCGCTCACGGATCTCGCGTTCGAGCTCATCAAGCGCTTCCTGGGCCACCATGGTCAGGGCGGCGTAATGACTGCGGCGGACGATTTCCCCCGCCTCCACGATGACCGTATCCGTGATCTCGAAAATCAGCGTCTCCGGCGCCTCGCGATCCATCAGACTCTCCAGCCGTCGCTGCAAGCGCTGGGCCTCCTTAGAAATCGCATCCGCCCGGGCATCGCGCTCCTCTTCCAGCATTTCCCGCAGAGCACGCGCTTGCAGTTCCTGTTGTTCCTGGTAGTGAGCCAGCTGCTCGTCCAGATCGGCGCTCATGGACTGCGCCGCCTTGTCCAGCGTGTTGATGCCCTGCTTCTCGCGCTCCTCCAGACGTTTGAGCGCCCGTTGACGGGCCTCTTCGTCCACATGGGTGATGATGTACTGCGCGAAGTAAAGCACACGGTCGAGGTTACGCTTGCTGATGTCGAGCAGAATGCTCAAATGGCTGGGGACGCGCCGGGTGTACCAGATATGCGCTACCGGCGCGGCGAGCACGATGTGCCCCATGCGTTCACGGCGCACCGCCGAGCGGGTGACTTCCACATTACACTTGTCGCAGATAATGCCCCGGTAGCGAATGCCCTTGTATTTGCCGCAATAACATTGATAATCGCGGGTCGGGCCAAAAATCGCTTCACAGAACAGCCCATCTTTTTCGGGACGCAAACGGCGGTAGTTGATGGTTTCCGGTTTGGTTACCTCCCCATAGGACCAGGAAAGGATGGCTTCCGGCGAAGCCAGGTTGATACGCAACATCTTGAAGGTACGCGCTTCAGTCACAACTTCGTCCCTATTCATCGTCTCCCCCACATGGTCTCAAACGACCTTCAAAGAATATGGCCTGAGCCATACAGCACAAAAGAAGCGTCCGAGAATTCCGACGGAATCCTCAGCGCTTCCCCGATAAAACCGCTTCCCGCTAGCATAGGCGAATGAATATTATAGCCCCGTCCATTCAAAAGTCAAACGAGCGCGGGGCCATGAAGAAGCCTTAAAAACGCCCGGAAGTTAAACCGTAACGGGATCGAAACACAACGCCGACGTTGCGACAGGAGGCACGTCATGCCAGAAGGCCGTCTCACCTCGCCAGCAGCAAAAAAGC
>JAGPHL010000283.1 GCA_018055515.1 Anaerolineae bacterium | reverse complement strand
TCTTCCTGCCGCCCGCAGGCGCCTCTTGGTGCCCGAAACTGTGGCACTCTGGCGCCAGCTCCGCCCATTTCCCCCTTAAGTTGACGCATATGTGGGGAGGGGGCAGGGGGTGGGGCAAAAGCTACAGATTGCAAAGGTTCATCCATTGCCGTCTGGCTACCTGGCGTCAGGCTGAGCAGTTACCGCACATTTTCATGCTTGGATGATGTACGCCAGCACATGGCGTCTCCTTCGAGAATCGGCGAATCACTTACGTTCGCACCTTCCAACATTCACCAGTGTAGCACTGGAAGAAGAATTTGACAAGAAGAGACCCTCCCCCAATCAGGCCGATTCGACTTCAACCGGGGAAAAATCCTCAACTAAGGCACGTACCGCGCCGCGGGATGAGGCACGACCATCGCGGCAGTGCTGTGCTCAGGGATGAGCTGCCCCGCTGCAGAAAGCCGCATCCCCAGCGCCGCCTCCGCCGGCAGCAGCCCAAAGAGGATCCGATGCCCCTCCAGGTCGGGACATGCGGGATAGCCCCAGGAGTAGCGCTTGCCCTGGCCCTCCGCCAACCCAAGCTCGCGGCGGATGCGACGATGCACCCATTCCGCCAGCGCTTCGGTGGTCTGCGCCGCCAGCCCATGGACGAAGTAAGCATCGCTGTACGCGCCGCTCGCCTCGAGCGCCCCGAAACGCTCCGCCGCCCCCGCACCCACCGTCACCACCTGGAACGCCGCCACATCCACCGTGTCGCTCGTCACCGGCGCGAAGTAATCCGCCAGGCACAGACACGCCTCGCCCCGCCTCAGGCGCGGGAAAGTGAAGCGGGCAATCTCGCGCCGCGCCTCCGGCTCCCGTGGATCATAGACCATCAACGTCTCGCCCTCCGAGGCGACGGGGAAATAGCCGTAGAGCGCCTGCGGGCGAAGGTACGACGCCGCCGGCCACATTTCTGCCAGCCGCGCCTCGAATTCAGCCTGCAACGCCTCCCACGCCGCGCCGGTCGCCCCCCGCGCGCCCCACCCCACGCGGTAGAGACTTTTGCGATCCAGCAGCTCGAAAAGCTCCTCGCGGGGAATCTCCGTGAGAGCGCGGTAGCCCCAGAACGGGGGACTGGGGATCTGGGAGATAGGGTGATGGGGGGACGGGGGGATGGAGGGGACCACAGAACCACATCCCGCACAAGTAGCGCAACTCCCTTGCGCCTCCGCTCCCCTGCCCCTCTGCTCCCCTGCGCCTCTGCTCCCCTGCTCTTCACCGTGCGCGTGTTCCGCCGGCGCCGGCTTGAACAGGACGATGTGTTCCAACACCTGCAGCGCCTCGAAGGCGTCCTTGCAGTAATAGACCCCGCCGCGATAGAGTTCCCCGCCTTCGGGGACGGCGATGCGCTGCGCAAAGGCCGGATTGATCGCCGCGCCCCCCACCAACAGCGGAATCTCCAGTCCGCGCCGCTGCAGCTCCTCCACCGCGCGCGCCATCTCCCGGCTCGTGGCCACGAGCAGCGCGCTCAGGCCGATGGCGTCCGCCCCCAACGCCACCGCCTGATCGAGGATCACGTCCACCGGCACCTGCTTGCCCAAATCATGGACGGTATAGCCGTTGTTGGCAAGGATCGTCTTCACCAGGTTCTTGCCGATGTCATGCACATCGCCGAAAACGGTCGCCAGCACCACCACGCCCTTGGAGACACCCTCCGCGCGGTCCAACGCGCTCTCCAACCGCGCGACGGCGGCTTTCATCACCTCGGCGGATTGCAACACAAAGGGCAGGATCAACTCGCCCGCGCCGAAGCGGTCGCCCACTTCCTTCATCGCCGGCAGGAGAATGTCGTTCAGCACTTCCAGCGGCGGATGCGTCGCCAGGCAGGCTTCCACCAACGCTTCGACGCCCTCACGGCGGCGACGCAACACCGCCTCGTAGAGCTGCGAGGCGGGATCCTGCGGGACGGACTCCACGGCCGCCGCAGCACGTTCGCCCTCGAAAGCCGCGATGAACTCCGCCAGTGCCTCCGGGCGACGGTTGAAGATCACCTCATCCGCCAGGGCGCGTTCGGCCAACGGAATATCGGCGTAGGGCGTGATCTGCGCCGGATTGACAATGGCGACGTCGAGGCCCGCTTCCACGGCGCGGAAGAGGAACACGCTGTTGAGCACCCGCCGCGCGGCGGGACGCAGCCCGTAGGAGACGTTGCTGACGCCCAGATTGGTGAGCGCGCCGGGCAATTCCGCCTTCAGACGACGCAACGCCGTCAGCGTTTCGAGCGCCGCGCCCGCGCTCTCCGGATCCCCCGTCGCCAGGGTGAAGGTAAGCGGATCAAAAATCAGCGCGTGCGGCGGCAGGCCGATTTCGTCCACGGCGAGGGCGTACAGACGCCTGGCCACGGCGAGCTTGCGTTCGGCAGTTTTCGCCATGCCCGCCTCGTCTATCGTCAGCGCGATCAACGCCGCACCGAACTCCCGCGCGAGGGTGAGGATCTCCCGCGCCCGCGCCTCGCCGCCCTCCAGGTTCACGGAGTTGAGGATCGGCCGGCCGGGATAGCGTTGCAATGCCGCCCGCATCACCGCCAGATCGGTCGTGTCCAACATCAACGGCGCCGGCGTGTTGCGCGCCAGCAGCGACACCACGTGCGCCATCGTCTCGGCCTCGTCAGCGCGCTCCGTCAGCGCCACGCACACGTCGAGGACGTGCGCGCCCGCGTTCACCTGCTCCTCGGCCAGCGTCACCAGGGCGGGATAGCGCGCCTCGAGCACGAGGGTGCGCGCCGCCCTGGACCCCTGCGTGTTGATGCGCTCTCCGACGAGCAACGGCCGCGGCTCCTGCTGCAACGCCACCGCCTGCACGCCGCTGGCGAGATAGGGCAAAGCGGCAGCGCCATCCTCCCATTTCCTCC
>JAGPHL010000066.1:10392-12786 GCA_018055515.1 Anaerolineae bacterium | reverse complement strand
TCACGGAAAAACACGGATTTCACCGATCAGAAAAGGTAACGCAAACTTCAGTTTGCTCTCAGGCTGTTATTTTTCGGGGGCGCGCCGCAGCGGCAGGTCCATTCTGACGCCCTCCTCTCCCAAAGGCAGGCTGGGGCAGGCACAACGCTGCGTCGCGTCCTCACTGCTGGCAAGCTGCCTCAATTGTGCTACACTAACACGGCGTCACGCTGCGACATCTGAGGATCATTTCGTGGAGGTTTTCGATGGCTGAAGTTGGGAAGAACATGCTGCTGCTGCTCGGCGGCGTCTACCACGATTTCGAGGGTTTCCGCGAGATCATGGCCCCTTTCTTTCAACAGCAGGGCTACAACGTCCGCGCCACCTATGATTTCGATACCCTCGTCGAGCCGACCCTCGCGGAGGTAGAGGTGATCGTGCTCAACACCTGTCTGGGCGGGCCCCGGCCCCAGGGCCCCTGGGCCGCCGATCTCAACACTGCCCAGACGGCAAGCCTCGTGGCTTGGGTGCAGGCGGGAGGGGGGCTCCTGGGCCTGCACGCGGCCACCGTCATCGGCGAGGGGAGCCAACGACTGCGACGGCTCCTGGGCGGCTACTTCGTCGAGCATCCCCCGGAGGCAGAATTCACGGTGATGCCCCTGTACCGCGAGCATCCCATCACCCAGGGGATTGACGCTTTCGTCGTCCAGGACGAGCTCTTTATCAATGCCTACGAAAGTGACGTGGAAATCCACATGGCGGCCTCCCATCGCGGCGTCTGCCATCCGCTGGTGTGGACGCGGCGCGAGGAGGCCGGCCGGGTCGCCTATGTCGCGTTGGGGCACAGCGAGAAGGTGTGGCTGTTGCCGGCCTACCGCAAGCTGATGGCCCAGGCGCTGACCTGGCTCACGGCGGCGCCTTCCAGGGCGGGGAAATAGGGGCGGGTCCACGTGTGCATGGCGGCAGCGCCGTCATGCCGCGAAACCGCAGGATTCCCGCACCACCAGCTCGGTCCCCATGAGCACCTGACGGGGCGGATGCGTCCCATTCTGGATGAGATCGAGCAGGAGCTCTACGGCGCGGATTCCAAAACGCCGAATGGGTTGGCGGATCGTAGTGAGCGTCGGTGAGACCAGCAAGGCGGGAGGCAAATCGTCGTAGCCCACCACGGCGATGTCACGCGGCACCTGCAGGCCGCTGTGCTGAATCGCGCGCAGGGCGCCGACGGCCATCACGTCTGAAGCGGCGAAAACAGCATCGGGGTGATGCGGCAACAGCTGTTGCATCCCCAGATAAGCGCTGTTTTCAGTGAAATCCCCTTCGACGATCAAAGCGGGGTCCACGGGCAGGCCCATCGCGGCGAGCGCCTGTTCGTAGCCCCGCAGGCGATCCGCCCCCACGGCGGTGTGCCGTCCTCCCGTGATCGTCGCCACGCGGCGCCGTCCCAGCTCCAGCAAATGCATCACCGCCGTGTACGCCCCGTGAACGTTGTCCACGTCAATGTAGCTCACCTTGTCGGTGACGCTCGGACGTCCGGCGACGACCAACGGCAGGCCGCTTTCCGCCAACGCACCGATAAGACTGTCTTCCCGCTGCCCCACCTGCACGATGAGACCGTCCAGAAACCCGCGCGAGGTGATTTTGGGCAAGAGCTTCGACTCGTCGGCGAAAGTCTGCACGAGGAAGAGCGACAGCGTGTACTCGTATTGATTGCACGCCTCAGCGATCCCCTGGGTGAGGCGGGGGAAATAGGGGTCGGAGAAGAAGGCATGGACGCTCTGGGGCACCACCAGGCCGATCATGCGCGATTCCTGGAAGGCCAGGGAGCGGGCGAGGAGGTTGGGGCGGTAATTCGTCTCCTCGATCACCCGCAACACCCGCTCGCGCAACTCAGGTCGGACATGAGGGCGATCATTCAGCACTCGGGAAGCGGTCGTGCGCGAGACTCCCGCGAGCCTGGCAATCTCATCAAGGGTCAATGGCGGCATCGTTTCAGCTCCGCGGCTCGAAGTACCACAGACAGGGCTTACGCAGCGCTCTAAATCGCTGCGGGGGCAAGATGGGAGTCATGTGAAATCCAACACTCGCCCAGGCCCCGATTGAAAGCGCTCCCAGATTCACTATACTTGATTTTGAAAAGGGTGTCAAGCAATTTACAACCGATAATGTGAGAACGTGCGAACGTGCGAACGTAAATGACTCGCTGATTCGTTGATTCGCTGGCTCGCTTTTTCGCCTTTTCGCTTTTTCGCTGATTCGCCGATTCGCCTATTTTCCGGGGAGATCACTTACGCATTACGCATTACGCATTTTTGAGGAGACCCATCATGCATGAAGAATCCATCGTCGAAGTGATCCGGCGGCGCTATTCCTGCCGCAGCTACGAGAAGACCCCCATCCCGCCAGAGACGCGAG
>JAGPHL010000066.1:6452-10292 GCA_018055515.1 Anaerolineae bacterium | reverse complement strand
ACGCATTACGCATTACGCATTTTTGAGGAGACCCATCATGCATGAAGAATCCATCGTCGAAGTGATCCGGCGGCGCTATTCCTGCCGCAGCTACGAGAAGACCCCCATCCCGCCAGAGACGCGAGCACAGCTGGCGGAGTTCTGCGCGGCGCAGACGCACGGGCCGTTCGGCGCGCCGGCGCGCTTCCTGCTCATCAGCGCGACGGAGGAAGATCGCACCGCGCTCAGAGGTTTGGGAACCTACGGCTTCATCAAAAATCCCACCGCCTTCATCCCCGGCGCGGTGACACGGGGGCCGCACGACCTGGAGGACTTCGGCTATCTGCTGGAGCTCATCGTGTTGCGCGCGACGGCGCTGGGATTGGGGACCTGCTGGCTCGGCGGCAGTTTCACCCGCAGCAGTTTCGCCCGCGCCCTCGCCCTCCGTGAGGAGGAAGTGCTGCCGGCGGTCGTCGCTGCGGGCCTGCCGGGCGAGCGTCCCCGCCTCGTGGATCGGGTCATCCAACGCGGCGCCGGATCGGAACATCGCCTTCCGTGGGGCCAGCTCTTCTTCGAGGGGGAGTTTGGCGCGCCCCTGACGCCGACGCAGGCCGGCCCCTATGCCGAAGCGCTCGAAATGGTGCGACTTGGACCTTCCGCCTCCAACCGGCAACCGTGGCGCGTGCTGAAGGGGGACGGCGCGTGGCACTTCTATCTCCAGCACAACCCCGGCTACAGGAAACAGATGCAGCTGGTGACGGCGGTTGATCTGCAACGGGTGGACATCGGCATCGCGATGAGCCACTTCACGCTCACCGTCGAGGCGGCGGGACTACACGGCACCTGGGAAACACGTCCCGCCCCCGCCCCGCCCGATCCCGACATCGAATACATCGGCAGCTGGGTTCAGGCGCCTTAGGCCGATTCCCCCCAAACCACAGGAATTCAGCCGTGCGCACGTTCGCCCTCTCAGGGCAAACGGCTGAAACTGACTTCCGGGAACTCCGCGGGAGGGCCTTCCAGCAACGGCGAGGGCTTCCCCTTGAGGGTGGCATCGAAAAACGCCAGCAGATAGGCGCGGTTGATGGCCAGCGCCTGCCGTCCGGGGAGCGGACCGCGCACGCCCAACACCCGGCTCAACGGCGAGAAGATCGCCACAAGCGTGAAGTCATAGTGTACGCTGCCGGCAATGTCCACCCAATAGGCCGGCCCGGCGAGCCCGTGGTAAAAGTCCTCCAGCAAAGCGCGGTTGGGACCGGCGAGCCACTGTTCACTGTTGAGGAAGAGGGCCGGCGGGAGCTGTCCCGCCGCGAGGAGCGCCGCATCCACCGGCTCGATCCACACATCCATGCCCAGGACCGCCTTGCAGCGCGCGTCCCCGGCACAGACCGCCATCACGGCCCCGCCGCCGGTCGAATGCCCGAAAAGACCAATCCGCTCGAGGTCGAACATGCCGGCAAGGGGACCGCCGGCATCCAGCTGCGGCAGTTGATCCAGGATGAAACGCACGTCGGCGACGTACGTCGCCATGAGCGCCCGTGAGCTCGCCGTGAATTCGTCCTCGCCGCGTTCGCCGCGTAGCGCCTCAGGATTGTTCTCCGCCACGCGCCCGTCAGGATAGACGGAACGGAGCGCACTGTAGGCGTGATCGGCGCTGATGACGACGTATCCCTGCGCGGCGAGGGCCTCCAGCTGGTCCTGATTGACGTTGCGGAAGCCACCCCATCCGTGGACGTAGAGGATCACCGGATAAGGCGCGTCCGTTTGCACGGCAGGGAGATTGGCATAGGTATGCGTCTGCACGAGTGCGAGCTGATCCAACAGGAAGACTGGCATTTTACCCCACCGCGCGAGGGCGCGCGCCATCGGGACGCCCTCCACGAGCCAGCGCTCGGCCCGCACGCCCGTCTGCGGCTCGGCGGGATACCACACCTGCACCAGCAGCTCGCGATGGCCAGAAGGTGCTGCGCCGTAAGTCTCCGAGCGGGAGGAATCTACCCAGTGATAGGTCGTCGTCCCGATACGATAGGGTCCCTCCGGCTGCGGGAGGCGGGGAACGGGGAGCAACGCCAGCAACGCCGCGCCAAGGGCCAGCACGAGCAGCGCCGCAATGAGGCTCCCCTTGCGCCAGGGAGCCGGCGCAGGCGCGCGGCGGCGCGAAAACGCCTGGGGCAGAAACAGCGCGCCGACCAACGCATAGAGCGGCAACATCTGCCAGCGGTAGCCCTCCCCAAGCACCTGCGCCACGGTCAACAACACCGTAATCCGGGCGGCGTCAGCGCGCCGGTAGCCCCGGATGCCGCGATGCCATTCGGCGAGCAACGCCGTTCCCATCACCACGACGAGCAAAATCTCAAATAGCCGCATGGGCACCTCCCACGAAGGGTGAACTAAGCACGATAAGTTACCGAAAGAGTGTAGCACCGTTGACAATTTGCGCGAGTGCGGCTATAACGATCCTGGATCCGGGGCGACCTCGACCCCATTACAGGAGCACCCATGAGCACAAACTGGTTGGATTTTGGCGCAGGGATTTACGCCCTTCTGGGCGGCTCGAACATTGGCGTGATCATCAGCGAAGGTCGCGCCGTGATGGTAGACGCCGGGCTGGATCGCAGCGTCTCCAGGAAAGCGCTACGGGAAATCGAGGCGCTGCACGCACGTCTGGAGGCGCTCGTGCTCACGCACGGGCACGCCGATCACTTCGGAGGGGCGGGCTGGCTGGCCGAGCGAGGCGTCCCCGTGTACGCCCCGCCGCTGGAGGGCGCCATTGTCGCGCAGCCCCTGCTGGAGCCTCTGTTTCTCTACGGCGGCGCTGCGCCCATCGCCGAACTGCGGGGGAAATTCACCCTCGCCCAGGAAAGCGTGCGCCGCGTCGAGCCGCTGATCCCCGGCCCGCTAACCCTCGCCGGCCTGCCGCTGACGCTTGTCCCTCTCCGCGGGCACGCCCCGGAGCAATTAGGCGTGGCTTACGGCGAGACCTGCTACTGTGGGGACGTCGTCTTCCCGGCAGAGACCCTGGCGCGCCATCCCATCCTCTTCTGCG
Source organism: Anaerolineae bacterium (assembly GCA_018055515.1). Taxonomy (GTDB): domain Bacteria; phylum Chloroflexota; class Anaerolineae; order B4-G1; family SLSP01; genus JAAZNO01. The sequence goes on along the minus strand of JAGPHL010000066.1, from coordinate 7,267 downwards.
CCGATCTCGACGCCTGGCTGGAGACGCTCGCCGGGCTGCCCGCGCTGCCCTACACGCGCTTCATCCCCGGTCACGGCGAGCCGGTAGCGGAGATTGCGCCACTCGCGGCGCAGAACGCCGCTCGCCTGCAGGAAATCCGCACGCTGACGTGGGAGGCGCTGACGGAACCGCGCGAATCCTCCGAGGTGCTGCGCATCGTCGCCGCGGCCTACGACGTCACCTTCGCCGCGCCGCAGTTCTACCTGCTCGCGCTCACCACCCTCCATGCGGCGTTGACCTCCCTGCAGCGGGCCGGCGCCGCCGTCGTGGAAATGGACGCGAACCGGATGCTGTGGCGGAGAACCTGACCGCGACGGGCAACTTCGGCGCCGAAGGGCGCGCAACGGTCATGCCGCGCGCGCCCTGGCCGCGCCGTTGCCCTCACCTGTGGGGGAAGAATCCTGGGGCACGCCTCAACAGGAGGCTCGCTTGCGGCTAGATCGTCCACTCATCGTGGATGATGCCGACGAGCACCCAACGCCCCTCGAATTCCTGGAACACCAACCGCAGGCTTGCCCAATCCAGGCCGCCATATTGGGGATCAAAGCCGGGGAAATGGTATTCGACGACCATCGCGCCGGGGTAATACTCCTGGCTGTTATCTATGCTATTGCCCATGCCGAGGCGCTCGTTCACACTGACAGCGACGGCCGTCGTATAATCGTGGTCGAAAACGAATTTCTGATAGTAGGCGGCAAAAGTCAGTTGAATCGGCTCGCCGCTGCCGTCGTAGACTCCCCACTCATACAGGGTGGGGTCGGCGAATAGCCCCTGGA
>JAGPHL010000066.1:3133-6352 GCA_018055515.1 Anaerolineae bacterium | reverse complement strand
AAAACGAATTTCTGATAGTAGGCGGCAAAAGTCAGTTGAATCGGCTCGCCGCTGCCGTCGTAGACTCCCCACTCATACAGGGTGGGGTCGGCGAATAGCCCCTGGAGCTGGGCGGGGGTGAAAACCAGGTCCTCGTCGCGGACAAAAGCGTAGGGGGAGAAGCGCACGCCCTGCGTCGGATGCGCCAGCGCGGCGACCGTGGCGAGATCCTGCGCCTTGAGCGCGGCCAGGACCTGTGCTCCCAGGGCGGACACGGCCTCCTCTGGAGAAAGCGGAGGCAGCGTCGGCAGCACCGTCGCTGTCGGCGCGGCCTCGGTCGCGGGAACCGTGGGCGGTTCAACCGTATTGCAGGCGGAAAAGACCACCGTGAGTCCAACCAACACCAAAATCATCAGCCACTTGACGTAGGGGACATACTTGTCCAGGAAATTCATCTGTGCCTCTTCAACTGCGGGATGCAAATCAGTATAGACAGAACGTCAAGTCTGTCAATGAAGGGCAGGGACACTTCGCACCGGCGGCGAATCGCTTTCGGAGATATGGGACGCAGAGGAACGCAGATTCACGCAGATTTTAAAGTTTGCATCCCCATGCCGGTCGGCACATGGAAACGTGCGAACGTGGAAACGTGAGCACGGATTCTATTTTCGAAGGGAGAAATGGAGAAATAATGAAGCCTCAGACGATTCTCAGCCTTCTCGTGGGGATGGGACTGTTGATCACGCTGGCGCCGGCAAGCGCCTCGTGGGGAGCCGCCGCGACGACGACGTACACCTTCGGCGCGCCCGAGCTGGCGCTGACGCGCCCTCACGCCATCGGCATCGCCGGATGGCTGCCCGATGGCCGGTTACGGCTCACCCTGAACACCGGCCTCCAATCGCAGGCGGCGTATTTCACGCCCGCGACGGGAGAACTCACTTCCGCCGGGGAGCGCACCGCGTGGGGGAAATCGTTCCTGGAGGCGCAAGGGAGCCCCGACGGACGCTTCCGCGCCGCGATTCTCACGCCGGGGTCGCAGGCAGGCGCCCCCCTCCTCAGCAGCCACTTGCAGCTGTTCGACGCCCTCACGGGGCAACAGCGGCGCTGGGAAGGGGCGCCCCGCTTCGTTACTGACCTCGCCTGGGCGCCCAATAGCCGGTGGCTCGCCGTGCTGGCCGTCGCCGACATCACGGCGGAGGGCGCAGAGCGCGCGCAGCTCTACCTCGTGGACGCCCTCACCGGCGAGGCCCGCCTGGCGCGAGAGGAGCTCTTCGGCGGCGGGGTGTGGGGAGAGCAGCTCGCCTGGTCCCCCGACGGGAAGCAGCTCGCCGTCGCCTGCCCCACCGCGGAAGAAGGGCGAGTGTGCCTCCTGCCGGTGAGCGTCAGCGCGGAGCCGCCGGCGCTGACGCCATTCCTCACCGAAGCGGAGCCGGCCCCGGAACCGTCAACGCTCCCTCCCCTCCGCGCCACGGCGCCCTACACGCCGCCGACTGAAATCACCCTGTCCGTGTACCAGCTCACCCTTGGCGGGGCGCGGCGCTCGCCGTACACCCTCTGCGAGCCGGGCAGCACCGCCTGGGGCTGTACCGTCTTCTGCGACGAGAATGACTTCCCCTGCGTGCGCACGGCCACCCTCCCCTACCCCTACGCCACCAATCCGATCACCCTTTCCATCGAGAACGACTATCTGCTGGATGTAGTGCCGTTGGAGATGGGAACCTACTATCACGCCACGGCGCTGATCGCACAGGCCGTCGCCGCTCGCAGCTACGCCTACCGCGCGATCTACGACGGACGCGCCATCAACAACTCCACCGCGTTCCAGGCCTTCATCCCCTACAAGTTCGAAAGCCTGCCCACGGCGCGTTTCCCGGACAATCCGACAGTTCCCTGCGCCGCGACCAATCTCAACGTCCGTCAACGCCTCGTCTGCGATGCCGTCGCGCCGGGCTATTACATCGCCTACGACCTCGCGCCGGGGAACTACGTCCCCGCTTTCGCGGAGTTCTCCGCCGATGCCTGGTTGCGGACGGTGAACGGCGGACGAGTCTACCTGCGCGGGGTGGAAGATCCCATCAGCAGCGGCTGCGACGCGAACAATTACGGCCATCAGCGGGGGATGAGCCAGGAAGGCGCCAGCCGTTGGGCGCGGGGCAATCGCTGCTCCTACGCCGGCGCCGGCGACGACCCCTGGAGCGTGCGCTGGGAGGACGCGCGGCAGATTCTCACGCACTACTACACCGGCGTGCAGCTGCGTGACGACAGCGGAACGCGGCTCACGCCCGATTACCGTTGGGCGCCGCTGGAGGTTGACTGGCGCAGCGGCAGCGTCAATCCGCCCCTGCTGCAACCGGAGGAGACCCGCACGTTCACCTTCACCCTCCAGAACACGGGCGTGTTCACCTGGACGGGCAATGTCTCCCTGGCGTATTACGGTTGGGAGGACGAGAACGGCGTCCCCGTCATCACGGCGACGACGAGCGTCACCCTCCCGGAGACGGTGGCGCCGGGGGCCAGCCTGCGCGTAGGGCTCCCCCTCACCGCGCCGCCCCAGACCGAGGCATCACGGCATTACCGCCTGCGCTTCGACATGCTACTTCATGAGGAGGGCCGCACGGTGGGGTTCAGCATCCGCGAGCCGGAACGTCCCTGGCCCGTGTATATGGCCGACATCACGGTGATGCGGTTGCCCCACAAAGTGTACCTGCCCCTGGTGCAAAGGGACTGAAACAGGACCTACGCCAAGGCCCAAATTTTAACCGCCGTTTTAAGAGCTTCACGTTTCAGCATCCGCTGCGCCCGGCGTGACTTTGGCGCTCTGCGACGTGAGTCCTGTGGATGAAAATTACCGCCCTGTCTTCACCGTGAACTCGCGGCCGTCGGAAAGCACTTCGACGTTACCGTGTTGATCGGTGCGATAGACGGCCACATCTAGCAACCGCGCCAGCACCTGCGGCGCTGGATTGCCCCGGGTGTTGTCGCCGCCGACGCTGATCACGGCCGCGGCAGGCGCGACCGCCTGCAGAAATGCCGGCGTCGCAGAAGTCGCCGCGCCGTGACGGGGTACATGCAGCACGTCAGCGGGCAACAGCTCCGGGGAACTGCGCACCAATCCCTCTTCCACCGTCGTCGTCGCCGCGCCGGCAAAGAGCACGCTCGTCGCGCCATAATCCAACCGCAGCACCAACGGGCCGGCGACGTCTTCGGGGAAGGGCCACAACACGCGCAGCTGTCCGCCAT
>JAGPHL010000066.1:0-3033 GCA_018055515.1 Anaerolineae bacterium | reverse complement strand
CCCTCTTCCACCGTCGTCGTCGCCGCGCCGGCAAAGAGCACGCTCGTCGCGCCATAATCCAACCGCAGCACCAACGGGCCGGCGACGTCTTCGGGGAAGGGCCACAACACGCGCAGCTGTCCGCCATCTTTCAGGTCCCATTGCTCCCCCGCCGTCAACACGCGGACCTGCGCGGCGGGACGGGCAGTGAGCAGCGCTTCCCAACGCGCGTAGAAATCGCCCTCTCCCACCGCCGGGCCGATGGCGACCTCCCGCACCTCATAGCGTTCCAGCACCGCAATCAGCCCGCTGAGGCGCGCCTCGTCCGGCGAGGTCAAAACCACCAGGTCGAGCTCTCGCTCCCAGAAGGGCAGCCGCTTCCCCAACTGCGAAAGCAGCCGCGAGGCGTCCGGTCCGCCATCAATGAGCACCCGTTGCCCCGAAGGCGTCTGAATCAGCGCCGCGTCGCCCTGTCCCACGTCCAGAAAAGTGACATGGAGCTGGCCATCGGGGCGCAGGTAGAGGAAGATCCCCGCCAGCGCCACCGCTGCCAACGCGCCCGCCCGCTGCCAGGTAGGCAAACCGCGCACCGCCTGCCACTGCCGCTGACGCCGGGCGCGAGGTTGCGAGTACGCCCACAGCCCGACCCCCAACGCCAGATAGTAGCCCCACACCAACGGCAGCCCGATCCGTCCCACGGGAATCGAGGCGAGGGGGATGCGCGCGGTGAGGAAAACCAGCTCGATGGTGTACGTGAGGAACGCCCAGGCGAACCACGCGACGACCTGCCCCAGGGGGAACACCACCAACGCCACGAGCAACGCCACGCCTCCAAAGAGCATCACAAACGGTTGCGCCGGCAAGATCAACAAGTTGGTCAGCAACGTCACCAACGAGAAGCGCCGGAAAGTGGCGACGATAATGGGGATCGTGGTGATCTGCGCGGCAAGGGTCACAATGAGCGCGTCGCTGAGCCAGCCGAGGAACCATTCCGCACGCTGCGGGGGCATCAACCGCAAGAGCAGCCGCCGGAAGATCTGCGTGAGGGGCTCGGTGAAGAAAAGCAATCCCGCCGTCGCCGCCAGGCTGAGCTGGAAGCCCACATCCCACAGCACGAAGGGGTTGTGCGCCGACATGAGCAGCGCTGCCAGCGCGAGCGAGGTCGGCCCGTGGATGGGACGCTCTTCGCGGCGCGCCAGAATCGCCAGGCTGCCCATCACCGCAGCGCGCACCACCGCCGCGGAGGCGCCCACCAGAAACGTGTAGAGCCACACGCCGCCCACCGCGACCGGCAGCTCGCCCTTTTTCCCAAAGACGCGCCGCGCCACCACCGAAAATACCCCGGCGATGAGCGTGAGATTGAACCCCGAGATCGCCACGATGTGGCTGGTGCCCGTGGTGGAAAAGGCCTCATTCAGTTCAGCGGGAATTCCCGACTCAACGCCCAGGAGGATTCCTGCCAACAGCGAAGCCTGCGGCTCCGGCAACAGCCGCAGCAACGTCGTCAGCGCGTGCGCCTTGAAGCGGTACAGCGTCTCGCGCACCCGGCTCCGTTGATGCGAGGCGAGCACGCGCACCTCGGCCTGTCGCACGAGCGTGTGGATTCCCTGCCGCGCCAGGTAGTCCCGATAGGAGAAATCCTCGAAGGCGGGCGGCGTTTCCAGCGCGCCGAGCACCTCGATGCGATCGCCGTAGAACGCCGACGTGAAAGGTGGCCCCTTCACCAGCACCTGGCCGTGCACCGGCAGCTCGCGTCCATCGGCCAGCAGCAACCGCTCCGCCTCCACCGTCAGATTGGTGTACGTCGCGCGGCGATCCGGCTCCCCCACCACCACACCGGTGAGCGTGACCGCCGTCGCGCCGTTGTAAGAGGCAACGTGCCCGGCGTCGAAGACGGGACGCGCCAGCAAATAGCGCCCCGCGCCGAGCGCCAGGCCCGCCAGCGCCCAGGCGATCAGCGTCGCGCGCCGGTCGTGCGCAAGACCAAAATGCACCGTCAACGCGGCAGGCAAAGCCAGCAGCAACCAGACAGGATGTAAAACAGCGGCTTGGGCCAGCACAATCCCACAAGCCCAAGCCGCTGTGAATGCCACCAGGGGCGTCATCGGCGCACCCTCAATACCCGCATCTCACCCCCGCCAGATCAAGACTCCCGGGGACATCACCCCTTGCAGGAAGTCACGCCAACGCCTCCGTCAAGGCGCGGATGTCGTAGAAGGGGCCGGCGCTGGCATCCACGCTGGTGATGCGCAAGGTCGCCAGCGGCGTCGGTTCCCCATCCAGCAGCAGCTGCCCCTGTTGCAAGTCCATGAAGCCGTAGTGCGTCTGCAACACCAGCTCAAAACGCTGTTGCACCTCGGCGGCCAGGCTCGCCGCGCGGCTTTGGCGGGTCACAATGATGAAATCGTCATTGCCGTTGTAACCCAGGAAATCATCGAGGATGTCGTCCATGCTCAGCGCCTCGGCCAGGATCAATGTCACGCTGCGGAGGAAATCCCCCCCGGCCTGGAAGCCGTACACGTCACGGAAGGCATCAAGCCCGGTCACTCTGAGGCGCATCAGGGCCCACGGTCCCTCAGGCTCGGCGAGGAGCCGCCGCAGTTGATTTTGGATCAGGCGTCCGGTAGGCAGCCCGGTGGTGGGGTCAAGCATGTTGGTCGCGCTCGCGCGGCGCAGGGCATTGCGCACCCGCAGCGTCACTTCCAGGGGATCGAAGGGAATGGTGACGAAATCATCCGCGCCCTGCTCCAGGCCAATCAGGCGCTCCACATGACTTTCTTTGTCGGCGAGCAGCATGAGGAAGATGTGTTGCGTGCGAGCAATCTGCCGCAAGCGCCTGGCCACCTCGGCGCCGGGGATATCCGGCAGGGACGTGCTGATGATGATCGCCTCCGGCAACAGCCGCACCGCCGCAGCGATCCCCTCGGCGCCGGATTCTGCCATCTCCACTTGTAACCCTTCGGCCTCGAAGCGTTCTTTTAACCCCTCGCGGTTGACGGGGTTATCTTCGATAATCAGGATTCGCCCTTCCACGCCGCTGCCTCCTCGGAAAAT
>JAGPHL010000065.1 GCA_018055515.1 Anaerolineae bacterium | reverse complement strand
TCCCGCCGGCGGAGCTGACGGTGGGGACGTTGCCGCTGATCGAGGTGCTGCGGCGCCGCGAGAGCCATCGCAAGTACGCCGAGACGCCCCTCACGCTGGAGGAGCTCTCCTTTCTCCTGTGGGCGACCCAAGGCGTGCGCGGTCTCTTCCGCGAGGGGGTGGCGACGTTCCGCACGGTGCCTTCTGCCGGAGCGCGTCATCCTTTCGAGACGTATCTCGTCATCAACCGGGTTGAGGGCGTGAAACCGGGCCTGTATCGCTACCTCTCGCTGGAGCACGAGCTGGGCTTCTTGCGCGAGGATCCGGAATTGCCCTCGCGCGCGGCAGAGGCCTGCAATGGCCAGCCCTTCGTGGCGCGCAGCGCGGTGACGTTCTTCTGGACAGCGATTCCGTACCGCACGGAGTGGCGCTATAGCAGCCTCTCTCCGAAGCTGATCGCGTTGGACGCGGGACACGTCTGCCAGAATCTCTATCTGGCGGCGGAAGCCATCGGTGCGGGGGCCTGCGCCGTCGGGTCGTACGATCAACGGTTGGCGGACGCGCTCCTCGGCGTGGATGGCGAGGAGGAATTCGTCATCTATGCCGCGCCGGTGGGGAAGGTCGCCGGGCCATAGCGCGCTCTTGGAGCATTTTCGGCGACGTCAAGCCTGTAATTGCTGCAGGATGGTCTCCAGGCGTAGCGGTTCGCGTCCCAGGCGGCGAGCCAGATAGCGCCCGGCCTGGAGCAGATAATCCTGGTACGCTCCGGAGCCTGGCGCGCCGTGAAGGGGCGCCGCGCGTACCAGGGCGCGTGTGATGAGCTCGTCGGCCGGCACGTCGCGGTTTTCCAACAGTGGCCGCAGGAAATCGGGCTGACTTGTGAGGGCGCGCACCTCGTCGGGCGTGCAGACGTGGATGCGATGCAGGATCATCGGCGGCTGTGGTGGCAGGCCGTAGTGATAGCCGTTTTCATCCTCGTAGGCCACTGCCACGACTGAAATCTCCACCGGTACAGCGCGCACTTCCCGCTGGTCGCGGATGACTTCCTCATAGTCGGGATCGCCCTCGACGACCGAGGCCGCCAGGTCGCGCAGGAAGGGGTCGTCTTGCAGGCGGATGTCGTAGACTAGGCCGATGAGCTGGGCCTGGCCCTGTTGAATGGGCGCCCGCACGAACGTCCCGAACGTGGGCACGTCGGGTTCGGGGATGCGCGAGGCGACGACGAAGCTGCGAATATCGGCCCGCAGCACGTTGCCGATGGGAATCGAGGGCGCAGTTGGATGCATCAGGACCTCCGGAATCAGAAAAATCTCTTCTGGCGCGCTTTTTCGGACGGGCGGGTGATGAGGCCGCGTTCGAGCAGGCGCCGGTGCAGCTGGCTTTCCAGCGCGGCCTGATCCTGGTGGGTGACGAGGGCGAGCTCGTGCGCGCGCGCCAGGACGTAGGGATTGCCGTTGAGCAGGCGCGCTTGATGCAGCAGCGTCGTGTGCAGGGCCAGCGCCCAATCTTCGCGCTCCGCTGCCCAGCGCGGGACCTCGAGGCGCGCGATGACGGGGAGTCCCTTCTCGCCGAGGTTGACGTAGCAGAACCAGATCGGGTGCCCATGACGGCTGTGGCGCTCGTTCATCTGCGAGGGGCGCGTGAGCCAGACGGAGCGTTCGCCGGGCGCGAGAAAGTGAGCCATCAGCAGCTCGTCATCCACGGCTTCAGGATGGCGTTCCCCCTGGCGTTGGGGCGAGCCGCTCTCATCGAGGCGGCTTTGCCACAGTAATTCGACGAGTCCCCGGCCGCCGGGCCGTTCCACAAAGCCCGCCGGCAGCGCGCCGAGCTCGCGCAGGCGGTCGAAGGCGGCGAAATACCCCGGCAACAGGGCGCGAGCCTCCTCGTCACTCCTGCCGCTGTAGGGCCAGAGCAAGGGGCCGTCGGTGAGCGTCAGGATGGGCGTCGGGGCCCCCTCAGCGCGGACCTTTTCCGCCAACGCGACGGCCAATCCCATTTCGGCGACGGTGCGGCGCATCCCCAGCTGCCCGGTGATGAGCAACCCCTCAGCATCGAAGAGCTCGTCTTCCGCGAAGTGCAGCTCGGCCTCCTGAACGGGCGTCGGCGCCTGCCCGTTGTAGCGGAAGATCAAAGCCCCCACCTGGATGACGTAGTAGAGCGCGAGCGCATGTCGGTCGGGCGCGATTTGGGAGCCGTCCACGCCGATGATGACACTGCCGTGCGCGGGGGCGCCCGGCGCCTCCAGGCGGCTGGCGAGGGGCAAGTCCTGCGGCGGAAGGGCGGCTTCCTCGCCGGGGCGGTCTGGTGGCGGAGTCCGCTCGCGTAAGGCGGCGGGTGAGGGTGCGGTTTCCAGCCACCGCAGCACGTCCGTCAGCTCGGCTTCGGCCTGCTGCTGATGTTGCCGGACTTGCTGACTCAGCGCTTCGATCGCAGTTCTCAAGCGTTCCAGGTGTAACATGCCCTGCATTATAGTCCAGGTGGGGATGGCGGCAATGGCGCAGGACACGGCGTTTGTTTCTCGCGCGAGTTATCCCAAATTCCTTGAATTTTGGGATTTCCCTATTGCAAAATTTGGGAAACTGGTCTATAATGTGGGAGTAAGTGGGGAGAGATGGGTGATTGTGGGGACTGTGCCCCTCTCCTGGCGTTGCTCACAACCGCTGCGGGAGCTCGATTTCCATGTTCCTGGGTCAGGCACTCTATTCACTCGATGAGAAGGGGCGCGTCATCATCCCCGCTCGCTACCGCGAGACTTTGGGAGAGCGTGTGATCATCACACGCTCGCTCGACCCCTGCATCACATTATACCCCATGGACGTGTGGGAAGAACTCGCCCAGAAAGTCAACGCCCTTCCCATGACCTCCATTCCGGGGCGCGCTTTGCGGCGCCTCCTCTTTGCAGAAGCAACGGATGTGCTCCCTGACCGTCAGGGACGTATTCTGTTGCCCGATCGGCTGCGGGACCATGCCGGCCTGGAAGTAGCCAGCGAGGTGTTGATCGTCGGGCTGGATCAGTACCTTGAATTTTGGAACCCCAAACGCTGGGCAGAACAGAATGCCCGTGAACTGGCCATGATGGAGGAAGACCCGGCGTTATGGGAGAAGCTGCAGATCTGAGCCTCACCTCTGCCGGTCAGCATCTGCCGGTGTTGCTGGCGGAAGTCCTGACCGGGCTGGCGGTCACCTCCGGCGGGACGTACATTGACGGGACGGTTGGCGGCGGAGGACACGCGGCAGCGTTGTTGGAAGCCAGCGCGCCTGACGGGCGGCTGTTGGGGCTCGACAGAGATCCGCAGGCCGTGGCGCGGGCGCAGGCGCGACTCCAGCCTTTTGGCTCGCGGGTGCGCCTGATCCATGCGAGCTACGCGGCCCTGGAAATCACGGCGCACCGCGAGGGTTTTTTCCCCGCCGACGGGGTTTTGTTGGACTTGGGGTTTTCATCTTACCAGGTGGACGATCCGCAGCGCGGTTTTGCTTTCCGCCACGAGGGGCCGCTCGACATGCGCTTCGACCCGACGGCGGGTGGGCCGACGGCAGGGGAGCTGGTCAACGGCCTGCCGGAAAGCGAGCTGGCGGCGTTGTTGTGGCGCTACGGCGAAGAGCCGCGCAGTCGCGCCATCGCCAGGGCCATCGTCGCGGCGCGACCGATTCACAGCACCGCGCAGTTGGCTGGGGTGATTGTCGCCGCGACCGGGCGCACGGGCACGCGCTCCCTGCATCCCGCGACCCGTAGCTTCCAGGCCTTGCGGATTGCGGTCAACGGCGAGTTGGAAGCTCTGGAGACGGCGTTGCCACAGGCGCTCAACGTGCTGCGCGCCGGGGGGCGGTTAGCGGTGATTACCTTTCATTCTTTAGAGGATCGCAGCGTGAAGCGCTTCTTCCAGCAGGGGGTGCATCCCTGCACTTGCCCGCCGGAGGCGCCGGTCTGCACGTGTGGACGGCAGCCGACGCTGCGGCTGATCACGCGCAAACCGCTCACGCCGGGAGCTGCCGAGCTCGCGGCGAATCCGCGCAGTCGCAGCGCGAAATTGCGGGTGGTGGAGAAGATTTGAGATGAGCGTCACCTGGCAGAAACGCACCCACGGGGTTCAACGGCGGCAGGAAGCCTTCGACCGCGCGTTGGCGCGCGTGTTTTTGGCGGTCGTGGTGATAGCGACGCTGCTGGCGTCGCTCTACCTGGCCGTGGTGGCGCGCAACACCCGGCTTTCGGGGCAGGTCTGGCAAATGGAGCGGGAGCTGGTGGAATGGCAGCGCAAGAATGAGTGGCTCACGGTGGAAACTGCCCGCCTGAGCAGCATTCCGGTGCTGCAGCAGCGTTCGATCGCGCTGGGGTACGTGCCGGCGACGGACGTGCATTACCTGGTTTTACCGGAGCCGTGAGATGTTGCGAGGTCCAGAAGTCCGCCTGCGCTTGATTGTGCTGCTGTTGGGGGCCCTGGTGCTCCTGATCGTGGGGCAGCTGGTGCGTCTCCAGATCTTTGAGCATCGGCGATATGTGGTGGAGGCCAAACAGCTGCTCGAACGGCAGTACTCGCTGCCCGAAGAGCGGGTAGGCGACTTGTTCGACCGGAACGGGGATTTGCTGGTGGGCAACCTCCCGGTCTATGATGTGGACGCCTACCTGCAGCGCGAATATCACGCTGAAGCGTATGCCTCGCAGCTGGCGGTGTTGCTCAATCGGCCAGAAGCAGAATTGCAGACGGCGCTTACCTTTCCGGAGGGAGACCCGGCGACGAGTGTGTGGCGTCCTCTGGCGCGGGAGGTGACCTCGGACACGGTGCGCCAGGTGCAGGAGCTGGAGCTGCCCTGGATTGTCTTCGTTCCCACCTGGAAACGGTATTACGCGGAGGGGGCGCTCGCCGCGCACGTGTTGGGGTTTGTGAACGCCGACGGCAATGGCTACGGGATTCAGGCGGATCAATGGCCGCTGTTGTTCGTCCCGCCACAACGGTCGGAAGGCCAGGTTTCCGTATTCAATGAGCCGCTGCCCGATGAAGTGGCGGGACGTTCGGTGACGCCGGTTCGGGGGATGGATTTGCGGCTGACCCTCGATCGCACCCTCCAGGCGTATATCGAGGGGGAATTGGACCGGGCGTTGCTCGAATACAAAGCGGAGGCGGGGACAATCATTGTGATGAACCCCCGGACGGGCGAGATCCTGGCGCTGGCGAGCCGTCCGACCTATGAACCCTCGCGCTACCCCGATTATGTCGCTGCGGGGCAGGAGGCGTTGTTCCGGGATCCGGCCGTCAGCCAGACGTATGAGCCGGGGTCGGTATTCAAATTGGTCACGGTGGCGGCGGCGCTGGATTTGGGATTGGTGAATACCGGCTGGACCTATGAGGATCGCGGTTTGATCGAGTACGGGGGCGTGCCGGTGCGCAATTGGGATCGCCGGGCCTATGGCGTGCAAGACCTGGAAGGCTTGCTGGCGCACTCGCTCAACGTGGGCGCGGCGACGCTCTCGACGCGCGTTTTAGGCGCGGACCACTTCTATCATTACGTGCGCGCTTTCGGCTTCGGCCAGACGACGGGTGTGGAGCTGGAAGCCGAGGAGAGCGGCGTGGTTCACACGCCGGAGCAATGGGACTGGCAGGATGGCTTTCTCGCCACCAATGCCTACGGTCAGGGGATTGCGGTGACGCCGTTGCAGATGGCTGCCGCCGTCGCGGCGATCGCCAACGACGGCGTCTTGATGCAGCCGCGCCTGGTGGCGGAGCGGATCGCCGCCGATGGGACGCGGGTCCCCATCGCGCCCATGCCGGTGCGCCAGGTGATTTCGGCGGAGACGGCGCACACCCTCACCGAACTGATGGCGCGCGCTATCGAGACCAATATGAAGCAGGCGACGGTGCCGGGATATCGCCTCGCGGGGAAGTCGGGGACGGCGCAGATTCCCGTCTCCGGCGGTTACGACCCCAACGACGTGATCGCTTCGTTCGTGGGCTTCGGGCCGCTGCCTGACCCGCAGGTCTTGATCATGGTGAAGCTGGATCGGCCCGGCATTGACCCGGCCCTGCGGTGGGGCACGCAGACCGCCGCGCTGGTGTTTCAACGAATTGCGACGCGGCTATTGGTGCTGTTGCACCTTCCGCCGGGCGGCTGAGGGGCGGACGGCGTCCAGATTTTCGAGACAGGCAGCTGCGTTGAGTCGGTCAGTCCGGCTCGACGAAATGTTTTTTAAGAGCAGGACACAGGTTTGAGGGACAATGGCACGTCAGAGGAGTAAAAAACGGACCGGGCGCGTTTTGACGCTGGCCGATTTGATCGAGGGCCTGGGCGGAGGACGTCTCGCGGGCCTGGAAATGCCGATCACGCCGATTCTGGATTCCCGTAAGGCGGGGCCGGGAACGGTCTTCCTCGCGTTTCGCGGCGAAACGGCGGACGGGCACGCCTTTGTGGGCGATGCCCTGGCGCGGGGCGCCGTGGCGGCCGTGGTAGACGCGGGCGCGCCTTTGGGAGGCGATCTTTCCGGCGCGACGGTCCTGGATCTGACGGGCGCTGCGCCGCCGCAGCACGCCGTGAGCGCGCCGGTAATTCTGAAGGTCCCGGCGGTACTGCAGGGATTGCAACGGGCGGCGGCGTTCTGGCGTCAGCAGTTCGATGTCCGTGTCATCGGCATCACCGGCAGCGTGGGGAAGACCACCACGAAAGAAGTGACGGCGCGGGTGTTGCAGCAGCGGTATCGCGTGTTGCATAGCACCGGCTCGTACAACAACGAGATTGGCCTGCCGTTGACGCTGTTGCAGCTCACCGCCGCGCATGACCTGGTGGTGTTGGAAATGGGCATGTATGTCCGGGGGGACATTCGCGGCCTGGCGGAGATCGCGCGCCCGCAGATTGGCATCCTCACCAACGTTGAGCCGGTGCACGCCGAGCGCGCCGGCAGTCTGGAGAACATCGCGCTGGGCAAGCGGGAGCTGGTCGAGGCGTTGCCGCCCGCGCCGGAGGGTGTGGCCATCCTCAATTATGACGATCCGCTTGTGCGGGCGATGGCGGAGGCGACGCAGGCGCGCGTCTTCACCTATGGCCTCCACCCGGAGGCGGATCTGTGGGCCGATGAGGTCGAGAGCCTGGGGCTGGAGGGCATTCGGGCGCGGCTTCACTATGGGTCGGAAGCGGTGTACGTGCGCGCGCCGTTGCTGGGACGACACAGCGTCCACACGCTGTTGCGCGCCGCTGCGGCCGGCCTGATCCTGGAGTTGAGCTGGCAGGAAATCATCGAGGGGCTACAGACGCCGGGCGCACAGCTGCGATTGGTCTCGACGCCGGGGCCGCGGGAGACGTTGGTGCTTGATGATACCTACAACTCGAGCCCGCCATCGGCGCTCGCGGCGCTGAACCTGCTGGCGGACCTCGAGGGGCGCAAGATTGCGGTGTTAGGCGACATGCTGGAGTTGGGCGCCTATGAGGAGGAGGGGCACCTCAAAGTGGGGTGTCGCGCCGCTGATGTGGCGGCGCACCTGGTGACGGTCGGTCCGCGCGGCGCCCTCATGGCTCGCGGCGCCAGGCTCTGCGGGATGCCGCCGGAACGGGTGCATGAGGCGGCCACCAACGCCGAGGCGCTGGCCTGTCTGCTCGAGGTGCTCGAGCCGCACGACGTGATTTTGGTGAAGGGCTCGCGCGCGATGCGCATGGAAGAAATCGTCAGTGCGTTGAGCCGCGCGGCGAAAGGGTAGGGGCAGCCATGGGGTTCGCGCTGATCCTGGCCAGCATCTCCTTTCTCATGGCGGTGTTTTGGGGCCGTCCTTACATCACCCTGCTGCGGAAGTGGCGGATTGGGAAGCGCATCCGCATCGAGGGGCCGAGCGGCCATCTGACGAAGATGGGGACGCCGACGATGGGCGGGCTGTTAATCATCGTGCCGGTGGTGCTGATCACCGTGGCGTTGAACGTTTACAACCTGGTCGGACAGACTGTCATTGGACGTTCGATCCTGGTGCCGTTGGGGGTATTGTTCGCTTACGGCGCCCTGGGGGCATGGGACGATCTGACGGGGGTTCGGCGCGGCGAGGGCTTGAGCGCGCGCTTCAAGATGCGGCTGGAGCTGCTCTTTACCCTGTTCGTGGCGCTGGTCATGTACTACGGGCTGGATCTGCAGAGCATCGCTCTCCCCGGCGTGCCCGAAAAGATCAGCATCGGCCTGTTCTACATTCCCGTGGCGATGTTTGTCATCATCGGCGCGAGCAACGCCGCCAACTTGACTGACGGCCTGGACGGGCTGGCCGGCATCATCCTGGCGAGCGGTTTCGTGGCTTATGGCATCATCGCCGATTTGCAAGGGCAGATTTACCTGGAGCGATTTTGTTTCACGGTCGTGGGCGCGTCGTTCGCTTTCCTGTGGTACAACGCACACCCGGCGGAGATGTTCATGGGCGATACCGGCTCGCTGGCGCTGGGCGCGACGCTGGGGACGGTGGCGTTGATGACCGGGCAGTGGTTGATCCTGCCGTTGGTGATGCTGGTGCCCGTGGCGGAGACGGCCTCCGTCATCATTCAGGTGACGTATTTCAAATACACGAAGAAAAAATACGGCGAGGGCCGGCGGGTCTTCAAGATGACGCCGCTGCACCATCACTTCGAGTTGTTGGGCTGGTCGGAGACGCAGGTGGTGCAGCGCTTCTGGCTGGTCGCGCTGCTGGCGGCGATGGCGGGGGTGGCTCTGGCCTTGATCTGAGATTGGGCGCGGCGGACGCGGCGCCCTTTGTGATGAGTGAATCCATGACGACGTCGAACAACACGGTGGTGATTCTGGGATTCGCGCGACAGGGGAAGGCGCTGGCGCGGCACTTCGCCGGGCGGGGCCTGTCTGTGGTCGTCTCGGACCTGCGCTCCCCTGAGGCGCTGGCGGCGGACATGGCGGAGCTCGCGGCGTGGCCGATTCGCTACGTGCTGGGTGAGCATCCCCTCAGCCTGCTGGATGATTGCGACCTGCTGTGTTTGAGCGGCGGTGTCTCGGCGGATTTGCCTTTGGTGGTGGAGGCGCAGCGGCGCGGCATTCCGGTGAGCAACGACGCGCAGGAATTCATCCGCCAATCTCCCGCGCCGGTGCTGGGCATCACCGGTTCGGCGGGGAAGACGACGACGACAGCCCTCGTGGGCGCCATCTTGCGCGAGGCGGGGTTTCAGACCTGGGTGGGGGGCAATATCGGCAACCCGCTGATTGCGGATCTGCCGCACATCGCCGCTACCGACCGGGTGGTGATGGAGCTCTCGAGCTTCCAGCTGGAGGTGATGGAGTGCAGCCCGCACATCGCCGGCGTGCTCAACATCACGCCCAATCACCTGGATCGGCACAAGACGATGGCGGCGTACATCGCGGCGAAAGCGCACATCGTCGCTTATCAGCGCCCGGAGGACGTGGCGGTGCTCGGCTATGATGAACCGAATGCCCGCGGGCTGGCGGAACAGACGGCCGCGGAGGTGCGGTATTTCAGCGGGGTGACCGACGTGGAGACCGGCGCCTTTTTGCGCGGCGAGGCGTTGATGTTGCGCCGCGAGGGTCAGGAGCGGGAGATTTGTCGGCGCGGCGAGGTGCATTTGCGCGGTTTCCACAATCTCGTCAACACGCTGGCGGCGATCGCCTTGAGCGATGCGGCGGGGGCGTCCCCCGAAGCGATGCGACGGGCGATCGGAGCTTTCACGGGCGTGGAGCATCGGCTGGAAGTGGTGCGGCGCTGGCACGAGGTGACGTGGATCAACGATTCGATTGCGACCGCGCCGGAGCGGGTGTTGGCGGCGCTGGCCGCTTTCGACGAGCCGTTGGTGCTTCTGGCGGGCGGACGCGATAAGAACTTGCCCTGGGAGGTGTTCGCGCGTGAGGTGAAGCGGCGGGTGCGGGTGCTGGTGCTCTTCGGCGAGGCGCAGGCGCTCATTGATGGGCACGTGCGTCGCGCGCTGGCCGAGGATGCCGGCCCGTGCGTGCTGGAGCAAATCCTCTACGCGGACACGCTCGAACAGGCGGTCAGCGCTGCTGCGCAGGCGGCGCGCCCCGGCGACGTGGTGTTGCTCTCGCCGGGCGGCACGAGTTTCGACGCTTTCCGCGACTTTGCCGAGCGAGGCGAGCGCTTTCGGGCCCTGGTGCAGGCGCTGCCGTAGCCGGATGAAGGGGGAAGGATGACCGCGAGGACCAAAAACAAACCCCTGCACATGGATTCGCTGCTGTTGGTGACGACGGCGGCCTTGCTGTCCTTTGGGCTGCTCATGCTCTACAGCGCGACGCTCTATGTGGACATTGCGTTCTGGCATCAGCAATTGAAGTGGGTGGCATTGGGGCTGTTGGCGATGGTGGCCGCCATGTACTTTCCCTACACGCTGCTGCAGAGACTGGCGGTGCCGATCGTCTTTGTCACCCTTGCACTGTTGGTGATCGTGTTGCTTTTTGGTCAGACCCTTTTGGGTGCCCAACGCTCGTTCGAGATTTTCGGGATATCGGTGCAGCCCGGCGTTTTCGCGCGGCTGGCGACGGTGATCTACATTGCCGCCTGGCTGGCCTCCAAGGGGGAACAGCTCCATCAAGTGCGGTATGGCCTGTTTCCCTTCGCCATCATCCTGGGCGTGCTGTGCGGCCTGGTAGCGCTGCAACCGGATTTGAGCATCGCGCTCTTGCTCGCGGCGACGGGATTGCTGATGTTCTTTTTCGCGGGCGGCGATCCGATCCAGATTTTTCTCTCGCTGCTGATCGGCGGAGGCGTGTTTGGGCTGCTGGCGTGGCAACTCACCCATGCGCGGGAACGGTTGATCAACTACGTGGTCGCGTTGAAGGATCCTTCGCAGCTGTCCTATCACGCGCAGCGCTCCATCATGGCGCTGGCCGAGGGAGGCCTTACCGGCGTGGGGATCGGACGGGGGATGTTGAAGACCGGCTATCTGCCCTTCCCGCATACCGATTCCATTTTCGCCGTGATTGGGGAGGAGACGGGGTTGATCGGCGTGGCGCTGGTGTTGGGGCTTTTCGCGCTCTTTGCCTATCGCGGCTATCGCATCGCGCTGGAGACGACCGATCCTTTTGGGGCGCTGCTGGCTTTTGGCGTGACCACGATGATCATTTTGGGCGCGTTGCTCAACATCCTGGTCATGACGGGGTTGGTGCCGTTCGCCGGGACGGCGTTGCCTTTCTTTTCCTATGGCGGTTCGGAGATGTTGGTGACCTTGACGGGAGTGGGGGTGCTGCTGGGAGTTTCGCGGGGGCGCCCCAAAGGAGACTGGGATGCGATTTTGGATCGCAGCTGGCGGGACTGGCGGGCACGTCTATCCGGCAGTCGCCGTCGTACAGGCTTTGCGGGCCATTGACCCCGACGTCGCGCTGACCTGGATTGGCGGGAAGGGCGGCATGGAAGCGGAGCTGGTGCTGCGCGCGGACGTGCCCTTCACGGCGATTCCGGCGGGCGGCGTCCATGGGGTGGCCCTGGGGCGAGCGCTTTTCAACGCCTGGCAGCTGGTGCGTGGATTTTTCGCCGCGCTGCGGTTGTTGCGTCGCGAGCGACCGGCGGCGGTGTTGACGACGGGGGGCTACGTGAGCGTGCCGGTCGCGGCAGCGGCGCGGTTGCGCCGGGTTCCCGTGCTGCTCTACGTGCCGGACATCGAGCCGGGGACGTCCTTCCGCTGGGTGGCGCGGTTGGCGACGCGGATCGCCGTGACGGTAGAGGATTCCCGCACTTTTCTGCCGGCCCGCAAGGTCGTGGTGACGGGGTATCCCCTGCGTGAGGACTTGGGGCGCTGGGAGCGTGAGGCGGCCCGGCGGGCGTTGGGCCTCGCGGCGGAAGCGCCCGTGCTGCTGGTTTTTGGCGGCAGCCGGGGCGCGCGTTCCATCAATGAGGCGGTGATGGCCAACCTGGAGCCGCTGTTAGAGCTGACGCAGGTGGTGCACGTGACCGGCGCTCTGGATTGGGAAAGGGTGGCGGCGCAGGCAGCGGCGCTGCCGGAGGCGGTGCGGGGACGTTACCATGCATTTCCCTATTTGCATGAAGAGATGGGGGCGGCGCTGGCGGCTGCGGATCTGGCGCTCTCGCGTGCGGGGGCGTCGGTGTTGGGCGAATTCCCGTTTTTTGGCCTGCCCGCGATTCTGGTCCCCTATCCTCATGCCTGGCGCTACCAGAAAGTCAACGCGGAGTGGCTGGCGCAACGGGGTGCGGCAGTGGTGACGCCCGACGAGACGCTGGCCACGACGCTGCTGCCTCTGGTCAGCGAGCTGCTGCGTTCGCCGGAGCGCTGCGCGGCCCTGCGCGCTGCGGCGCAGGAACTGGCGCGTCCCGACGCCGCACGGCGCATCGCCGACCTCATGCTTTCGTGGGGACGGAGGGCTTGAGATGGTGCCTTTAGAGACCGTTTTTGTGGGCCTGGTGCTCCTCTTCGGCCTGGTGGGCATGTTGCGGGGCTGGGCCAAGGAGCTCCTGGTCACTTTTTCGGTAGTGCTGGCACGTTTTATTGAGCTGGTGCTGTGGAAATTTATCCCGGTGGTGAATACCTCGTTGAAGACGTTGTCCGAGACGCAACCGCAGGAGTGGTTTTACCTGCGTTTTGGGATCTTCGTGGTCATCGTCTGCTCTGGGTATGCCACGACGAAGCTGTCGGCGTCGCTGGGGGCCAAAGCGCGCAAGGACAAGCTGCAGGATAGCCTGCTGGGTTTCTTTCTGGGGGCGGTGAATGGCTTTTTGATTGCCGGCGTCGTGTGGGGCTTCCTGGCGGATCCCAAACTCAACTATGGGGTGTGGCACATCACGCCGCCGACCACGGCCTTCGCGCAAGATTTGGTGCGCTATTTGCCGTTGAGCTGGATGACGGATGAGATCCTGTTCGTCAGTGTAGCGCTGGC
>JAGPHL010000064.1:8148-12797 GCA_018055515.1 Anaerolineae bacterium | reverse complement strand
CGTTTCCTTGACCTTCCCTGCAATTTCATATATGATAGCAGTATCTACCGGCCTATCAAAGCAAGGAGGGCTGTCATGCGTAGACTTTGCGGTCTGTTGATTCTGGCAGTATTGGCTTCCTCGATCCCTCTGCTGGCGATGACGGAGACCGTCTCCGCTGCCTGCGGCGGCACGATTCACGTGGTGCAGCCGGGCGAGAACCTGTATCGGATTGCCCTCAAATACGGCGTGACCATGGCGGCGATCTCGCAGGCCAACGGCATCACCAACCCCAATCACATCTATGTGGGGCAACGGCTGACGATTCCCACGGGCAGCGCGTGCCCGCCGCCCGTGCCGCCGCCTCCTCCTCCGGCGGGTTGCCTCGTGCATGTGGTCAGGCCGGGAGAGAACCTCACCTTGATCGCGGCGCGCTACGGCGTGAGCGTGTGGGCGCTCGCTCAGGTCAACGGCATTTACAACACCAATCTGTTGTATGTGGGGCAGCGCCTGACGATTCCCTGCACGCCCGCGCCGGTTCCCGGGCCGGTGCCGACGCCTGCCCCCGTGCCGAGCGGTGCATGGCGCGGGGAATACTTCCGCGGCACTACCCCCGCTGGCGGGCCGTTGTTCGTGAAGAACAGCGCGACGTTGAACTTCCATTGGGGCCTGGGAACGCCGGATTCGCGCCTGGCTTCCGATGGTTTTTCCGCCCGTTGGGCGCGCACTTACACTTTCCGGGGTGGCCTGTATCGCCTGACGCTCACAGTGGATGACGGCGCGCGTGTCTGGGTGGATGATGCGCTCGTGCTCGATGCGTGGAAGGTGCAACCCGAGACGACCTATGTGGTTGACGTGCCCATCGCGGCGGGGAAGCACACTTTCACGGTGGAGTATTTTGAAGATACCGGCGTCGCCACCCTGCAATTCACCTTCAAGTGGGTCGGAGCGGTGCCTCCGGAGCCAACGCCGCCCCCCGGCGAGGCGGACTGGCAGGCGTGGTACTTTGCCAACAAAGACCTCGCCGATCCGGCAGTGCTCGCGCCGCGGCAGGCCAAAATTGACTTCAATTGGGGCGTCGGCTCCCCTGCACCCGAACTCCCCGCCGACAATTTCAGCGCGCGCTGGCTGCGCAACGCCAGTTTCGCCAGCGGCACGTATGCCTTTTGCGTTCGCGCCGATGATGGAGTGCGCCTGTGGGTGGATGACGTGCTCGTGCTCGACGAGTGGCACATTTCCAACGGCGATCTCACCCTCTGTCGCGATTACCCGCTGGGCTATGGCCTGCACGCCGTCCGCGTGGAATATTTCGAGGCGACCGGCAACGCGCTGATCAAGGCGTGGTGGACGAAGCGGTAGGCGCTTTGCCACGCCAGGTCGCGGCTCAACGCGGTTTGCCGAAATCGGCGATGAAGTAGTAGCCCCAGGTGGTCTGCGCCACGCCGACGCCGACCTCGGTGAGCCAGGTGGTGAGCAGCGTGCGGCGGTGAGGATCGTTGGGGGGAACTTCGTCCATCCAGATGTCAATGGCGCCCTGTGGCGTCTGGCGCTGCGCCCAGCATTCCGCCCAGCTCGCCGGATTGTAGCCCACCCGCAGGATCCGCTGCTTGATGTCGGAGCCGTCGGAGCCGGTGTGACTGCACCAGCCGCGTTGCGCGCAATCGGTCGCCTGGAGCTGCGCCGCCTGGGCGAGCGTCTCGTTGTAGGTCAGCGGCGGCAGTCCGTAGCTGGCGCGCACCTCGTTCATGAGGCGCACCGTCTCGTAGGGCCACGCCGCAATGTCGGCGGGCGGCGGCGCCGGCGTGACGGCGGATGGCATCGCCGGGGGCGGGGTACCGGCGGGACTTGCCTCCGTCGGCGCGGGGGTGGGGGGCGCGGGCCGCGGCGTGGGTTCCGGTGCGCGCGCCACTGCCAGCGTTCGCAGCGGCAGGACGAGCAGTTGCCCGGCGTAGATGGGGTCGGCGGCGCTGAGGCCGTTCGCGGCTTCGATCTCGCCGACCGTCGTGCCGTAAGTCCGGGCGATCTCGCCGAGCGTGTCGCCGCCGTTCACGCTGTAGACAATCCAATAGGGCGACGCCCCTTCCCAGGCGGCGGACGCGGGGATCTCCAGCCGCTCTCCCAGACGCACGAGGGTCGAAGCGCCTTTGTCGTTTTGCAATTGGATGGCGGCCATCGGGACGCCGTAGTGCAGGGCAAGGCTGAGCAGGGTGTCCCCCGCCTCGACGGTGTGAAGGGTGAGCGTTGGCGAAGGGACGCTGCTTTCCGCCGGGGTCGGCGGCGCGGCGACGTCGGACGCCGGCGGCGTGACCAGGGCGGCGGGGGACGGCGCGGCGGTGATGGTCGGCAGGATAAGCAGCGGGAGCGTTGGCGTGATGGGAGCGGCTTGCGAAGGCGAGGACGGCGCGGTCGGTCTGGCCGCGCACCCCGCGAGGATGGCGAGCAGCGTCAGCGCTCGAAGTGCCTGCGTCATTTTGTCCATGTTTCCCTCTCATTCCCCTGAACCGGTGACGGCTTCATTTCCATTATAACCGCCTTTCGCGTACCTGCCGGGGTATGCTGGAAAGGATTGTTGTGCTACAATAGCGGGTAATGGCATCATAAAGGGGGTCCCCACTATGGAAACTCGTGAGGCGTTTCTGCAGCTGTTGGCCGTGGCGCGGGGCGACGTCCCTGCCGATTTGATCCTCCGCAACGGGCGCGTGCTCAACGTTTTCAGCGGGGAGGTTGTGGCGACCGACGTCGTCATCGTCGGGGAGTGGATCGCGGCGGTCGCGCCGGGCTATGCGGCGCAGGCGGAGCTCGACCTGCAGGGGCAGTTCGTGGTCCCCGGCCTGATTGACACGCACGTCCATGTCGAGTCCTCGATGGTGTCCCCGCCGCAGTTCGCCCGCGCGGTCGTCCCGCACGGCGTCACGACCGTGATCTCCGATCCCCACGAGATCGCCAACGTCGCCGGAGCGGCGGGCATCCGTTACATGCTCGCCGCCTCAGAGGGCCTGCCGCTGACGATTTTCGTCAACCTGCCCTCGTGCGTGCCGGCGACCTCCATGGGGACGGCGGGCGCCGAGCTCGACGCGGAGGCCTTGCTCGCGTTGCGGGGAGCGCCCCGCGTGCTGGGCCTGGCGGAGTTCATGAATGTCCCCGGCGCGGTGTTGGGCCTGCCCGGCGCGCTGGAGAAGCTGCTGGCGTTCCGCGATGGGCACATTGACGGGCACGCGCCTTCCATTACCGGTCCCTGGCTGCAGGCGTATGTCGCCGCCGGGCCTTCGACCGATCACGAGAGCATGACGGTGGAGGAGGCGCTGGAAAAGGTCCGCGCGGGGATGTATGTCCTCATCCGTGAGGCGACGGCGGCGAAGAACCTGCGCGCGCTCGTGGCGGCGGTGACGCCCGAAAATTCCCGGCGCTTCGCCTTTGCGACCGACGACCGTCACCCGGCGGATCTCATCGAGGAAGGCAGCATTGATCACAACGTGCGCCTTGCCCTTGCGGCGGGCCTGGATCCGGTACAGGTGTTGCGCATGGCGACGCTCAACGCGGCGGAGGCGTTCGGGTTGCGGGATCGGGGCGCGATTGCGCCGGGACGTCGGGCGGATCTGGTGATCACGCCGTCGTTGGAGGACTTCCGTGCGGCGGCGGTCTTTGCGGGAGGGAAGCTGGCGGCCCGCGAAGGGCAGCTCGTGGGCGCGTGGCCTGCGCCTCAGGTGGATGAGAGCGCCGTCCGGGGTAGCGTCCATGTGGACGTCGAAGCGCTCACGTTCCGCATCCCTGCTCCGGCGGCAGGAGGGGGGGCACGCCTTCGCGTAGTCGGACTGGTGCCCGACCAGGTGGTGACGGAGCATCTGCTCATGGCGCCGACGATTGTAGAGGGCGAGGCCGTCGCCGATGTGGGGCGGGATCTGGTGAAGCTGGCGACGGTCGAGCGTCATCGCGGCACGGGCAACGTGGGGCTGGGCTTCGTGCACGGCCTGGGCCTGCAGCGAGGCGCGATTGCCGGCAGTGTGGGGCACGACGCGCACAATATCACCGTCGCGGGGGTCACCGACGCGGACATGCGGGCGGCGGTACAGGCGGTCAAAGACCTCGGTGGCGGGTTGGTGGC
This sequence comes from Anaerolineae bacterium, assembly GCA_018055515.1. GTDB lineage: Bacteria > Chloroflexota > Anaerolineae > B4-G1 > SLSP01 > JAAZNO01. Next base: position 8,716 of record JAGPHL010000064.1, on the reverse strand, counting down.
CGTGCTGAATGGCGCGGTCCTGGGCTGTGTGCCGCTTCCCATCGCCGGGCTGATGTCGGACCGCTCGGTGGAGGAAGTCCGCGCGCAGATGGACGCGCTGCTTGCCGCGGCGCGGGCGCTGGGCTCGCCGCTGCACGATCCCTTCATGCAGCTGGGATTCCTGGCGCTGGAAGTCATCCCCAAACTTAAACTCACCGATCAGGGCCTGGTGGATGTGGAACAGTTTGCGTTGGTGCCATTGTGGGAAGGAGCGTGATCTTATGGGGGGAGATTTTATTCTGACGGTGCAGACCCCGCAAGGAGAGCAGCAGCGGATTCCGCTTTCCAAAGCCGAGTTCACGGTGGGGCGACTGCCGGATAACGACATCGTGCTGTCGGATGCGTTGGTCTCTGGCCATCATGCGAAGCTGGTGCGCACGCCGCAGGGCTGGCAGGTGCTGGACCTCAATTCGAGCAACGGGACGTGGTTCAAAGGCGGACGGTTGCTCCCGCAGACGCCGACGCCGCTTCAGCCGGGGGACTCGCTGCAGCTGGGAAAGTGCAGCCTGACGTTGACGGGTCCCGTCGC
>JAGPHL010000064.1:0-8048 GCA_018055515.1 Anaerolineae bacterium | reverse complement strand
CAGGGGCGCAGCCAGAAGGTCCTCCTCACCAAACCGGTGGTGGGGATCGGACGCGCGCCCGAAAATGACGTTGTGATCCCCTCGGCTCAGGTTTCGAGCCAGCACGCCCGCTTGCAGCAGAGCGGCGACACGTTCATCATCCAGGATTTGCAGAGCCGCAATGGGATCCTCTACAATGGTCAGCGCGTGACCCAGCAGGTGTTGCACGATGGGGAGACGGTGTTCCTCGGGCAGGAGGTCATGCTGCAGGTGCGGCTGCATCCCGGCTTCATGCCGCAAGCGGCCCCTGCCGCTGCCCCGGGGGTGGCGGCGCCCGTTCGCCCCGGGGTGGCGGCGCCCTCGGCGACGCGCGTGCTCGCCCTGCAGACCGAAGAGACCATCACCATCGGGCGCGCGCCAGACAACACCATCCAGCTCGATCATCCCCAGGTGAGCCGCTATCACGCCATCATCGAGCGGCTGGGAACCCGACAGCGCATCAAGGACCTCAAGAGCGCGAACGGCGTTTTTGTCAACGGCAAGCGCATCGAACGCGAGGCCTGGCTCACCGACGGCGATGAGATCCGCATTGGCGGCGTCAAACTGCGGCTGGCAGCGGATCACGTCCATCAGCTCGCCGAGGAGGGCGTGCGGCTCGACGCCATCCGCATCAACAAGTGGGTCAGCAAGAACAAGAACTTGCTGCAAGATATTTCCCTTTCCATTCAACCGCAGGAATTCGTGGCGCTGGTAGGGATGTCGGGCGCGGGCAAATCCACGTTGATGGACGCCATCAACGGCTTCCGGCCGGCGACGCATGGGATCGTGCTGGCCAACGGCACGAATCTCTATCAAAACTTCGACATGTTCCGCAACGACATGGGCTATGTCCCGCAGAAGGACATCGTCCACACGGAATTGACCGTCTATCAGGCGCTGGATTATGCGGCGCAGCTGCGGATGCCCGCCGACACTACGCCGGAGGAACGCCATCAGCGCATCATGGAGGTGATGGAGGACCTCGACCTCACCGAGCGCAAGGACCTGCCCATCCACAAACTCTCCGGCGGCCAGCTCAAGCGCGTCTCGATCGGCGTGGAATTGCTCACTAAACCCCGGCTGTTCTTCCTGGATGAGCCGACCTCCGGCCTCGACCCCGGCACCGAGTTCAACATGATGCGGCTGCTGCGCAAGCTGGCGGATCAGGGACGCACGATTGTCCTCATCACGCACGCCACAAAGAACGTGATGATGTGCGACAAGGTCGTCATCCTGGTGCGTGGCGGACGGGTGGCCTACTTTGGTCCGCCGGAAGAGGCGCTGGTGTATTTTGACCACTACCGCACCGATCAGGAGCGGCGCATCAAGGACATCGAGTTCGACGACATCTACACGATTTTGGAAGACGAGCAGCGCGGCAGGCCGGAGGACTGGGATGAGCGCTACCGGCAATCCCCGGCGTATCAGACCTATGTCATGGCGCGCATGCGTGAAGTGCAGCCTGAGGCGGCGTCCGTTGCGGCGCAACCGTCCGCGCGCGCCGTGACCCGGCAGAAGCCGGTCAAGCGCGTCTCGGCGCTGCGGCAATTCCTGATCCTCTCTATGCGCAACCTCAAGATTATGACGCAGGATAAGGCGAGCCTGGCGTTGATGCTGGCGCTTTCGCCCGCTATCGGGCTGGCGGATTTCATGTGGGGACGGCAGCTCTTCGATCCCGTGTTAGGGGATGCCTTCAACATCGTCACCATGCTGTTTATGATGGGGCTGATCTCCATTCTCGTCGGCTCGATGGCGAGCGTGCGGGAGATCGTCAAGGAAGTGGACATTTACAAACGCGAGCGGACGATTGCGCTCAAAATCGCGCCGTACATTTTCTCCAAATTGTGGGTGGGCGTGGTGCTGGCGCTGTATCAGGCGGTGATTTTCCTGTTCACCAAGTGGCTCTTCGTCGGCTATGCCCCGCCCGTGCTGAGCGTGGGGAACTGGATTGCGGTGTTCGTCACCCTCTTTCTGGGATCGCTTTCCGGCTATCTGATGGGGCTGGCGATTTCTGCCGGCTCTCCGAATCAGATGGTGGCGCTGCTGATGGTGATTGCGGTGCTCGTGCCGCAATTCCTGTTTGCCGGCGCGTTGATGCCGTTGGATCTGATCCCCGGCGGACGCATCATCAGTGCGGTGGCGACCACCCGCTGGGCCTTTGGCGCTTTCGTGCGGCTGGCGGACGTGGGGGAGCAGCTGGCCGCCGATCCATGTTGGCCGCCGGAGCGCACGGTGTCGGGCGCGGGGCTCGGCTGGAATGAGTGGCTCCAGCGCTCCAACGACGAGAAGGCCAGCACGTGCAGTTGCATGGGGACGGCAATCTTCACGCGCTGCAACACCTTCCCCGGCGTCCTGAACCCGGAGTTTTTCGGGCTGGAGAAGCCGGAGGGGAACACCTTCGGCGGGAAAACCTATTCCGACCCTGCGGACCTGCAGGCCGCCGTCGTCCATGCTATCGAGGTTTCCCCGGCCTGGGCGGCGGTAGCGCAACAGCCGGTCGCGCCTGAGATGCCCAGCCCCGAATCTTGTTTCGCCACGGGGGAGCAGACTGAGCCGCAGACGTGCGTCGTCCCACCCGAGCCGCAGGCGGAGGAGCAGGAGCCGTTGCCCTACGACCCCAACCGCGAATGCGCGCGCCCGGGGGCTTTTGAAAGCCCCGAGACCGTCATCCGGCAGTGCGAGACTTTCCGACAGGCCCTGCTCGGCTACCAGGATGGGCTGTCGCAGTGTCAGAGTGGCCTGGTGCAGCTGCACGAGGGTCTTGCGAAGGCGTGCTCCGGCCTGAATGAATGTGTCAGCGCTTCGAGCGCTGCCGGCGGCGAGATGCAGACCTGTATGGAGACCTGGCAGGCCGACATGCGCACCTGGGAAACGCAGATGGCGGACTATCAGACCGCGCAAGAAGGCCGTCAGCGCGCGGTGAGCGCCGCCGAGGGGATGCTGAAGAATTTCTGGGAGAAGTTCAATTTCATCTACGACGCCTCGGTCACCCAATCCTGGCTCTCCATGGGCATCATTGACGTGGTGCTGGTGGGGCTGATCCTCTTCTTCCAGAAGCGCAAGGACGTGATCTGATGCCGGCGTTACCTGAGTTTTACGCTCTCTCGCCGGAAGCGCGCCAGGTGTTGCTCCTCGAGGCGATCGTGGAGCAACACACCTGGCATTATGCGCGCAATGGGGCGTATCGCCGCCATTGTGACAGCCGGGGGATAGGGGCTCGCATCGGCCCGGCGGAGCTGGTGCGGGTGTTGCGGCCTACGGCGCAGACGTTCAAGTCCTACGTGGCGGAGCTGGGGACAGCCTTTCCGCAGGATTGCCCGGCGGACTTCGCCCGGTGGCTTGCGGCGCAGCTCTCCGTCGAGATTGCGCCGGAACGCTGGCAGGGGTTGCGTCCGCGTTACGGCAGCCTGGAGGCGTTGCTGAGCGCGTTGGAGGCGCTCTTCGCCCCGGAGGGATGGCGTATCGCCACGAGCAGCGGCACCTCGGGGCGGGCGTCCATCATGGTGCGCGATGAGGAGACTTTCTCGCTGGCGCTGGACAGCTTTTTCCTCGCTATCCGACACGCCTGGGGGATTGACCTGGAGTATCGTCTGATCTTCGTGATGCCGGAGCAGACGCGCATCGCCATGGCGCAGGCGGCGCGTTTCGGCACGGAGAAGCTGGGCTACGTGGCGCGGGGACAGGTGCATTACATGATCCCCTTCCCCGCCTCGCCGGATGCGATTCGAATCCGCACGGCGCGGACGCTGCGTCCCGGCTGGCGCGGTCGGCTGGAGGGACGGGTCGCCGCGCCGTTCATGAACTGGATGTGGGAGCATGTGGTCATGCCGCAGAGCACCGCCGCGACGGTGAAGGTGCTGCGTCGCTGCGCGGCTGCGGGGGAAAAACTGATGCTTTTCGGGGGGCCGATCCAGCTGCACGGGGTGGCGCTGGCGTTGCGCCGCGAGGGTGGACTGGACCTGCCGCCCGACTGCCTGGTGGGGACCGGCGGCGGGATGAAGGAGGCCTATCCCGCCAGCTATCCCGAAATCCGCCGCGATATCGCCGCCGTGATGCGTAGCGGCGGGCAGCCGATCCGCATTCGGGACGTGTACGGCATGGCCGAGGCCAATTGGGCGGCCTTCGAGTGCCCGGAGGGACGGCATCACCTGCCGCCGTGGGTGTATGTCGCGGCGCTGGACGCTTCCGACGAGATCATCGCCGCGCCGGACGCGGAGGGCATTCTGGCATTCTTCGATCCCTTCGGAGGAGGGAAGCTCTTCCCGCCGTTTTTCAAGACGACGGATCGCGTACACCTCATCAACGGCGGACAGTGGTATGACCCGGCGTTGGCCTGTCCCTGCGGCGAACCGACCGCCTACATCGAACCGGGCACCATCACCCGCGCCGATCTCTTCGACGAATCCGGCTGCGCCGGCCAGGTGTGAGACTGGATGCTGGAAGCTGGATACTGGATGCTTCACCCATTACCCATTACCCATTCTCCCATTACCCATTCTCCCATTACCCACTCCCGAATCAGGAGCCCACTTTGAGCACTCTTCCCATTGCTGATGACGTGCACGCCGCTCCCGGCTTTTGGATTCCTGCCGCGCTGCGGGAGCGCGTGCTGGAAGGGGCGACTTTCGAGACGACGTGGGGCCTGCGGGCGCAGCTGGTCGCGCCGCAAACCCCCGGCGCGACGGCGGCGACCTGGCCGCGCCTGACGCCAACGGGATGGCGGGCGCTCTGGGAGGGGCTGCGCACGGCGCCGGCGACGCCTGTGGCCGCGCTGGAGGCGGCCCTGCAGCAGGTCGTGCGGCGTTTGCTCGATCCTCGTGACGCCTTGTATCACGCCGTGCATGCCCTGTTGCCGGCGCACACCGGTTTCCCGGCGGCGATGTTAGATTTCGCCTTCGGCTTTTTCCAGGACCTGCGGCTGGCTTCGCTGGCGCAGGTGGCGACCTGGAGTCCACCCGCCGAGGCGCGCAGGAGTTTCGTGCGGCTCCCCGGTCTGCCCGGCGGCGTGCGCTTCTTCGACCGCTCGGCGCTGGGACGTCTGCCGCATGGCACCGGGGGCGCGTTGACGCGCTCGATTCCCGCGCCGCGCACGCTGGTGGGTTTTGCCGCCGGCAACATCCCCGGCGCGGCGTTGCTCATCACGCTGTTGGGGCAGCTGGTGCAACCGCGACCGGCGATCCTGGTCCGCAATTCGCGCCGCGAGCCTTTCTTCACGCCGCTGCTGCTGGCTGCCCTGGAGGAGCTCGATCCCGCGCTGGTGGCGAACGTCGCCGTGTTGCTCTGGGATTACGACGACGCGGCCTTGCAGACGGCGGTGCTGCGGGAGGCGGATCTCCTGGTGATGGTGGCCGGCGATGACACGATCGCGCGCATCGAGGCCGATGTCCGCCGGGCGGGAGCCTCGCCGCGCCTCCATCGTCATGGGCACAAGCTCAGCTTCAGCGCGGTAGCGCGCGAATTTCTCACCGCGGAGCGGTTGCCCCTGGTAGCGCCCCTCGCGGCGCTGGACACGCTCATCTGGGATCAGAACGGCTGCCTTTCGCCGCGCCTGCATTTCGTGGAAGAGGGGGGCGCGCTCACGCCGGAGGAGTACGCGGCGGCACTGACGGCGGCGCTGCGGGGGCTGGGGACGCGGCTCCCTTGTGGGCTGTGTGATCTGCATCGCCTGCACTCGCGCTTTGACAAGTTCCACGCCCTCGCGGCGGGCGGGCGGGCGACGGTGCATTCCACCTACGAGGATCCTTTCCTGGTCGTGGTGGATCATCGGCCTTACGACCCGCTCACACTGGCGGAAGCCATCAATGACGCGCGCGATCGCACCGTGATCGTGCGACCCGTGCCGGAGCTGGCGGCGCTCCCCTCCGGGTACCTGGGCCGGCTGCCCTCGCGCAATTTGCAGACGGTGAGTGTGGCCCTGGACAGTCGCGCGCCGGAGTTCCTGCCCCTGGCCGAGGCGCTGGGCCGTTGCGGGGTCACGGCCCTGCGCACCGTCGGTCGGGCGGCGTTCCCCGATCTGGCCTATTCGTGGGACGGTTTGTTGCCGTGTGATTTCATCACCCGGCGGCCGGCGGGCTATTACACCACCTGTGAATTCGACGACGCGCTGGCGCAGATCGAGGACACGGCCATGCGGCTGAATCGGTGGTTGGAGAGGAGCTCTGGATGACTCGTCGCTTGTTGTTGATCAATCCCGCGCACATGCTCAACGGGCGTGTCCAACGCGGCCCGGCACAATTTCCCATCCCGCCGCTGAACCTGGGCTATGTCGCCGCGTTGACGCCGCCCTCCTGGGAAGTGCGCATCATTGACGAAAATCTCCGCCTCGAAGAGGGGCTGAGCTGGCGGCCCGATCTCGTGGGGTTGACGGCGCTCACGCCCAATGCGCCCCGCGCCTATGCGCTCGCGCAGCAATATCGCGCCGCGGGCATTCCCGTCGTGTTGGGCGGCATCCATGCCTCGGCGTTGCCCGATGAGGCCGCCCGGTATGTGGACGCCGTCGTCGTGGGTGAAGCGGAGGGCGCGTGGCCCCGGCTCCTCGCCGATTTCGAGGCGGGACGGTTGCAGGCGCGCTATGACGGCGGCTTTGACGCGCTGGAGTCGCTCGCGCCGCCCCGCCGGGATCTCTACCCCGGCGGCTATTTCACCGAGGTCGCCTTCACCTCCAAGGGCTGTCTCGGCCATTGCGATTTTTGCTCGATCTGGCGCTTTTACAATCAATGCTATCGGACCCGACCCGTGGACGAGGTCGTGGATGAATTGGCGACGCTTCCGGCGCACAAGATGGTCTTTCTGGCAGACGACAATCTCACCTTGCAGCCGGGACGGGTCATCGAAATCTGTCAGCAGCTGGTGAAGCGGGGGCTGCGGCGCCGCCTGGCCATTCAGGGGGCGATCACCCTGGCGGATAATGCGGACCTGCTGACCTGGCTCAAGCGCGCGGGCTGTGTCTATGTTTTCGTCGGCCTGGAATCGCTCAACGGCGAGGCGCTGACGCAAATCGGCAAACCCAATCTGCTGGGGGCCAACGCTGAGGGCTACCGACGTCGGCTGGCGAATTTGCACCGGCACGGCCTGGGCGTTTACGGCAGCTTCATCGTGGGGCTGGATCAGGACACGCCGGACACGTTCGCGCAGCTGGAGCGTTTCATCCTGGAGGCGGAGATTGACTGCGCCTTGATCAACATCCTCGCGCCGTTGCCGGGCACCTTGCTCTGGGAGCGGCTGATAGCGGAAGGGCGGTTGCTGCTGCGCCACTTCCCTGACGATTATGCGTACTGCACCCAGGACCGGGTGTATTTTCAGCCCGCGCAGCTCACCCCTCAGCAGTTGGAGGAGGGGGCGCGCCAGCTGATTGTCCGGCTGAACCGTCCGGGCCTGTTGGCGCGGCGGGTGTGGCGGACGTGGCAGCACACTCACAGCGCGCTGGCGACCCTCATTGCCCTGGAGTGGAATCGGCGCTCGCGGGTGGCCGCGCGGCGGATGTCAGATGGATGTGAGAACGTGGGAACGTGTGAAGGTGCGAAGGTGCGAACGTGAGAACGTAAGAAGGTGCGAAGGTGCGAACGTATGAACGTAAATGACTCGCTTTTTCGCTGACTCGCCGATTCGCCTTTTCGCCTTTTCACTGATTCGCTGACTGCTGACTCGCTGATCTCTATTTTCCGAGGAGGTGCCGGAATGATGGAAGAGCTAAAAACGCTGCCGTTGCCGGAGACGCCCGAGCTTCCAGGGGAGGAGCGCGTCACGCCTGATTCCTCTTTCCCGCAGCCGGCGCCGCGCGTCCCTCGGAGCGCCCCGGCCTTCTTGTGGGTGGTCGCGGTGGTGGGGGTGCTGCTGGCGGCGTTATCGCTGGGCGTGAACATCATCCTGATCCGCGAACTCTCGTACACGCGCCAGGAAGGGCAGCGGATCATGGATGAGTCCATCGCGGCGCTGGATCAGCTCAGCCTGGATGGGATGCGCGTGGCGTATACGTTCTCCGATACCATTCACTACAGCGGCACCGTCCCCATCAGCCAGACGGTTGATTT
>JAGPHL010000063.1:4064-12805 GCA_018055515.1 Anaerolineae bacterium | reverse complement strand
GAAGAGTTAACATGTTCCTGCGACACACCACCGAAAATAAAAATGTGAGTCGTGATGCGTTACATTTGCCACGCAGGTGATTTTGCGATTTGTTGATTTGTTGATTTGCTGATTTGCAGAGGAGGAAATCATGCCCACGGTTTTGGTGCATTTGCTGAATGAGGATGCGGTGGTCGGTGAAATGGAGCAGCTTCCTGAGCCGCACTGGCAGTTCATTACGCTCACCAGCCCGCGCCTGCGCGATGGACGGGATGTGAGCTATCTCTTGCCGGAGACCAACGTCGTCATTTTCCCCTGGCACCGTGTGCAAAGCGTGGAAATTTTGCCGACGGAGGGAGAGGAAAAAGTTGTCACCTTCATCCGAGAATAACGCCGCGCCGCGTCCGCTCATCCTCGTCGTGGATGACGAACCACGGATCATCCGTTTCGTCCGCATCAATCTGGAGATGGAAGGCTTTCGGGTCCTGGAGGCGCACAATGGGCTGGAAGCCATCGAGCAGGTGCAGACGAATTTGCCCGACCTGGTCATCCTCGACGTGATGATGCCCGAAATGGATGGTTTCGAGACCTTGCGGATGATCCGCGAGATTACCAACGTGCCGGTGATCATGCTCACCGTCCGCAACGCCGAGGAAGATCGCGTGCAGGGGTTGGATTCGGGCGCTGACGATTACATCACCAAGCCTTTCAGCCCGCGGGAATTGGTCAGCCGCGTGCGTGCGGTCTTGCGGCGGGTCCAACCGTTGGCGCCTCCTGACACGTCCGTGTTGGTGATAGATGACCGGCTGAGTGTGGATTTTAACACCGGTGAGGTGATTATCTTCGGTGAACGCACCAAATTACGTCCTACCGAGTTCCGTCTGCTGCGACATTTGATCGAAAATGCGGGTTGGACGGTCCCCTACGGCACCTTGCTTTCGAAGGTGTGGGGGTACGAATATAAGGATGCTCTTTCCTACCTGCGGTTGTACATCAACTACCTGCGGGAACACATCGAGCCCGATCCGGCGCATCCCCAGTATATCTTCACCGAGCGGGGGCTTGGATATCGCTTTGTGGATTTTCGCCACGGCGAGCCCGGCCAGAAAGATTGAGCCTCGTAGAGGGCGCCTGACCTCGCTGGCGTTAATGCTTTTCTAATATGCTTGTGGTATAGTGAAGCTGCATTGGGATTTGGAGCAAGGAGGCTATCTTATGCTATGGGATCCATTGTATTTGGTTTTTGCGTTGCCGGCGTTCTTGCTGGCGATGATCGCGCAATTCAGGGTGCAGAACGCCTATCAACGGTACCTGCGGGTGCCCAATCGCCGGGGCATCAGCGGCGGAGAGGCCGCCTCATTGCTGATGCGTGCTGCTGGCGTTAATGTGGGCCTCGAGCAAATCCCCGGCACACTCTCGGACCATTACGATCCCCGCAAAAAAGTGCTGCGGCTCTCGAAGGGTGTGGCGGCGCAGCCCTCCGTGGCATCGGTCGCCATCGTGGCGCATGAAATCGGCCACGCGCAGCAGGACGCGGAGGCTTATCAACTGTTGCGATTGCGCACCGGCCTGGTGCCTCTTGTCAATCTGACTTCCTGGTTGGGACCGGCGCTGTTTTTGCTGGGTTGGCTGCTGCAGGCTGACGCACTGCTGACGTTGGGAATCTGGACTTTTGCCGGCGCGATCGTTTTTGCCCTCGTGACCCTGCCCGTGGAGTTCAACGCCAGTCATCGCGCCATGGCCCTGTTGGAGCAGAGCGGCGTGCTCGTCAGTGATGAGGAAATGCGTGGGGCGAAGTCCGTGCTGAATGCGGCAGCGCTCACCTACGTCGCGGCTCTGGCGCAGGCGCTTTCTACGTTCTCCTATTACCTCTTCCGTTTTGGCGGCGGGCGTCGCCGCAGTTAACGACCTTTTGGGTCAATGGCCTTGGGTCAATGATCTCGCTGGCGGGAGCGCTTCCGCCAGCGAGACTTGTGTCAGGTGAATCAGGTGAATCATGTGAATAAGGAGGTCTCCATGACAGTGAAGTTGATGATTCCCGGCCCGGTAGACATCCCCGAAGAAGTACGTGACGCGATGGCGGTGCCGGCCATGCCCCATTACGGCGATGCCTGGATACGCCTTTACGGCGAGACTCAGGAGATGGCGAAGCAGGTCTTCGGCACGCACAACGATCTGTACATCATGCCGGGTCCCGGCACGATGGCGTTGGAAGCGGCCCTCGGCAGCGCTTTGGAACCCGGCGACACTGTCCTGATCCCCTCCAATGGCTTCTTCGCCGAGCGGCTTCAGACAATGGCTAAGGGATTGGGCCTGCAGGTGTTGTCTTTGGCCTTCCCGCTCGCGGAACCCATCACCGCTGAACCGGTGGAGGCCGCGCTGCGGGAACACCCAGAAGTCAAGGCGCTGGCCATCGTCCATCATGAGACCTCCACCGGTGTCCTCAATCCCCTGCAGCGTGTGCTGGAGTGCGCACGCGCGCATGGCGTCCTGACCGTGGTGGACGCGATTTCGTCCCTCGGGGGCGTGCCTCTGGCCGTGGATGAATGGGGGGTAGATTTCTGCGCCACCGTGGCGAATAAAGCGCTGGAGACGCCTCCCGGGGTGGCGCTGCTCTCCATCAGCCCCGATGCGTGGAAGGCGATTGAGGCCCGGCAGGCGCCCCGAGGGTGGTATCTCGATCTGAAAACGTGGCGCTGGTACATGGAGAACTGGGGCAGCTGGCATCCCTCGCCGGTGACCATGCCCACCAGCAACATCAACGCCCTGCACACGAGCCTGATGGCCTTGCTTGAAGAGGGCCTCGAGACGCGCTATGCCCAGTACCGCGCCGCGGCCGCCGCGACGCGCGCGGGGCTGCGCGCTCTGGAATTCCCGATGTTCACGCCGGATGAGTGGGCCTCGCCGTTGATGACCGCTTTTTGTATGCGTCCCGCGGTGGACGCCGACAGCTTGCAGCAAGCGCTGTTGCGCAACTCCGGCGTGATGATTTCGGGCGGCCTCACCGAGCTGCACGGCAAGATTCTCCGCGTCGGGCACATCGGGCTGGCGCGACGGCGGGATTACGTCGTCTCCTTCCTGCTTGGCGTCGAGGATTACCTGCGCCAGACAGGCGTGGCAGTCGCGCCGGGGCAAAGCCTGGGGGCGGTAGCGCAGCTCAAGTGAGAGCGCCGGGTCCGCGCCGGCCTCACGGCATCCACGGCCTGAAGGTGGGAGTGGGGGCCGGCAGCGGGCAGCGCTGCGCTGCTTCGACCAGCTCCGCAGCGGCGGGATAGGGCGTCGCCAGCAGGCGCAGCAGGCTCAGCGCTTCGTCGCAGCGGCGCAAGTCGAGGTAGGCGCGCCCTAGCGCCAGGCTCACATCGCGGACGGGGTCGCTGCTGGCGAGAAACAGGCTCTGATCGCCCCGCGAGAGCAGCGCGCTGGCGGTTTCCAGGGCGATGACCGCATTCTGGGATTGGTTCAGTGCGAGGTAGACCCGCCCCAGCGTGTACCACAGCACACCGGGCGAGTCGGTGTTCATCCGCAGGAGCAGCAATTCCAGCGCCAGCTGGGGATAGCCCGTCGCCAGTAGGGCCTCGGCGCGGTAATAAGCGGCGTCAGGAGCGTCGAAATGCGTGACCAGATAGCTCTGAGTCAGCTGGCTCAGAGCTTCTTTGTCGCCTGTCTCCAGGGCGAGGCGCCAGCGCTCGGGGAAGAGGTCTTCGGCCAACGCCGGATTGAGCGTTTCAGCCGTGTGGAGCGCCGCCTGTGCCGTCTCCAGATCCCCCAGCCGTTGGGCGATGACCCCGGCCAGCAGCCAGGCTTCCGCGTCCTGCGGATCGAGGCGCAACGCCGCGTTGACGCGCTCCGCAGCCAGTTCCAGCGCCCCCTGGCGTAAGGCGAGGCGCGCTCCCTCACGCTGCACGACCGCCTGTGTGGGGGCATCCTCCTCCGGCGCGAGTTGCCGCGCCGTTTCCCAGGCGGTCTCGGCATCGGCAAGGACGTCGTCTTTGAGGAGTGCCAGGCGCAGCTGCTCCAGGTAGAAACTCACCGGCAGCGCGGTCGGCGTCGGCGCGCGGGTGGGGAGGGGCAGGGGAGACGTCGTGAGGGCGGCCGGCGTTGGCGCGCCTTGCATGGTGCAGCCCACGAGGGCCATGGCGAGAAGGAGGAGGCTCACGCGCTTCGACAAGGGGGCGCGGCAGGATCGGCGTGACATTCGTCCATCTCTGTGAAATCCGTGTTCATCCGTGAGCCATTTTCTGTGAGCTGTGATCATAAGCCGTGAGCAGAGGCTGTGATGGCTTTCTGCTTTTTTCTATGAGATCTGATTCTTGCCGGATTTCGGCGTTGGCGTGGGGCGAGGCGTCGGCGTCGCCGGGTTGGGGGACGCGGCGGGCGGCGTCGTACCTGGCGCGGGCGCACCGCTGCTCAGGCCGCCTTCGACGATCATCCACGGCTCCCCGCCGATGAGACACGGCGCCGCCGGATGCGTGCAGGCGCTCGCCGGGAGGGTGAGCGTGTAGAAACCGCCGCGGGCGTTGATGAGACTGACGTTGCCGCGCCAATCCACCAACCGCGCGGAGCGAGCGTGCGCCTCCAGACGTACCTCGACTGCTTCGGGACCCCTGGCCCAGGTGACGGTGGTCCACCCGTTGACGCGGCGGACGCTGACGACCGTGGCGTTGTCGCGCCGCAGCAGGCTCGCCTGCCGGAAACCCGCCAGGTAGGTGGTGGCCACTTGATAAGCGGTGAAGGCGGGGCGTCGCGTCCCATCGAGGCGCACCAGGCCGAAGGGCTCCGCGTTGACGTGATCGCCTTCACGATCCGCCATTTTGTAGACCGCAACACGTTCCGCGCCGGCGGCCAGCGCCATCGCCAGCCCTTGCACCATGAACGCGGCCTGCTCCTCCTGGGTGATGTTGAAATTCGGCCCCTGAATGGGCCACGCGGGATCGTTCGACGGCGGCGCGTTGGTCTCCACGATCCACAGCGGTTTGTTGAGGCCGTGCGCGCGCAGCATCCCCTGGTAATACTGGCTCAGGTCGTAGAGGGTGTCGGCGTTGAAGTAGAGATGCAGCGTGAAGGCGTCGAAGAAATAGCCGTATTGCTGCGCCTCGGGGCGCGCGGCGAGCGCGTCGAGCAGGCGTGCGAGGAACGGCTCCCGCCCGTAGTTCACGTCCCACCAATGGGTGACCGCCGGCAGGTGAATGACGGCGTTGGGATTGGCCTCCCGCGCCACGCGATACGCCACTTCCATCAGGCGGGCGAATTCCTCCACGGTCCCGCCCCACGATTGAAAATCGGTTCCCCAGATGTCGGGTTCGTTCCAGATGATCCAATGCTGAATGCGGTGGCGGTGCCGCGTGACCATGGTGCGGACGAACGTCGCCCACAGGTTGCCAGGGTCGTTGATGGGCAGATCGAGCCCGGCGGGGACATTCTTGCCGCCAAATTGCGCCCAGGCCCAGCCCGGCGTCGTCACCAGCAGCCCCACGACTTCGCGCCCCGCAGCGCGCTCCGCGTCTATCGCTGCATCCGGGATGGGATATTCCACCCAGCTGTCGGGGCCATCGGGCTGAATTTGATTCCACTCGAACGTGACCCGGGTCCATCCGGCGCCGCTCGCGGCAGCGTCGGCCGGGGCGTGATAGGTCTCAATGATGCCGAAGCGCGGGTCGGGGATGCGCGCCGTCTGAGTCGCGGGTTCCGTCGGTGCGGCGGCGGCCGTCGGCGGCGATGCCAGCAGCGTTGCCAATGTTGCCAGCAGGATCAGCGAGGACAGGACGCGAGGGTGAGGAAACATCTTGCATTCACCTGACTTTTTCATCTTCAGGATTCAGGGTCCCGGCGGAACGCCGCCCTGGCCGCCCTCCGCGAGCACTTTCCGCAGCTGGCGATACTTGAGCATCTCGTAATACGCCATCAACGCGCTGAGGCGGACCCCGTACAGCCCATCGCGCCAGCCCTGCAGCGTGACGAACCGCCACCAGAAGTGACGGATCACCTGCGTGTACGGCGTGTAGGCGTGCGGCCTGACCCCTTTCTGCCGCAGAATCTCTACATCATACGCGGTGTAGCGCCGTTGTTTGGCGTGAAATTGCTCCAGGGTGTCGTAATTGTAGTGGATCAGCGGTTGTTGGAGGCGTCCCGCTTCCCCGTCGAGAAGCGCTTCTTCATGGACAGCGCGCTGCGGGTCGTAGGTAGCGTGATCCGGGCGGAGCAGTCGCAGCTGATAGTCGGGCCACCAGCCTGTCCCGCGCATGAGATGTCCAAAAATGTAGTTGTGCCGGGGGATCCACCACCCGACCTCCGTGCCGGCGGCGATCACCTGTCGAATTTCGGCGCCGAGCTCCGGGGTAGCGCGCTCATCCGCGTCAATGAACAGCACCCATTTCGCGGCGTAGCCGGCAGAACGCGCTTCCGCGAGGGCGACGTTGCGCTGCGCGGAGTAATTCTCCCAGGGATGCTGGATCACGCGCGCCCCCGCTGCCTGCGCCAGGGCGATCGTGGCGTCGGCGCTGAAGCAATCCACGACGAGCACCGCATCCGTCCAGGCCACGCTTTCGATGCAGGCGCGGATGTGACGTTCTTCGTTGCGGGTGAGGATGGCGGCTAAGAGCTCCATGCCCGAAGGATGTCCTGATAGGCCGCGCGCCAGGCGGGATCGTCTGTCGTCGTCAGCGCGCGTTTGAAATGACGTCGCACCGCCGCACCGACGACGGCCCGCTGTAGCCGGCCGCGATGCTTGCGATAGAGGCGCGCGCGGCTTTCCCACAGGAATGCCGTAGTCTGCGGACGCGCCTGTCCTGTGCTGGCGCCGCCGTGATGGAGAACTTCCGCCTGCGGGACCAGCCAGGCCTCCCAGCCCGACTTTTTCATCCGCCAGGCCCAGTCAATTTCCTCGCAGTACATGAAGAACGCCTCATCCAGCGGGCCGACTTGGGTGATCGCGGTTCCTCGTGCCAGCATGGCCGCACCGAGGGGGTGGTCAATCTGGAAGGGGGCATCCTTCGCGTAGTCAGAAGCCGCATAACGACCATTGAAACGGCTTTCGTAAAACCGCGATGGCAGCATCCCCAGGTCAAACAGCGGTTGCAACACGCCAGGAAACCGAAACGCGCTATGTTGCAGGCTGCCGTCGGGATTGCACAGACGAGGTCCGAGCAACCCCGCGCGGGGGAGGGCGCCAAAAGCTTCGAGCAACGCCTGCGTCGCGCCCGCGCAGATTTCGGTGTCCGGGTTGAGCAGCCAGACGAAGTCGGGCATGGAAGTCGCCAGTAGGCGCTTCAGCACCAGGTTGTTCCCCTGCACGAAGCCGAGATTTTCGCCCGGCGTTTCGAGCTGCACCCAGGGATGACGCTCGTGCACCAGCGCCGCCGAGCCGTCTGTAGAGGCGTTGTCCACGACCCACACTTCCGCGCGGACGGCAGTCCGCGCCAGGTCCTCACGCAGCGTCTGCAAACAGCGGTCGAGCAGTGCGCAAACATTCCAGGAGACGATGATCACGGCTAACGTGCTCATGACGAGCGCCCCGCCGCGCTAGGGTTCCCAAATCTCCACGAGATGCGGATCCACCCGGTTGTTGATGGCGGCGATCTCCACGTCTTCGTGAATCAGGCCCGACCAGAAATACAGCGACACGCGCGGCGGCATTTCCACAATCTGAACGCAACCGGTGACCTCGGAACGGCTGAACGGCGGAAGATACCAGTACTTGCCGATCTGCACCAGGTCAACGCCGGGGCGCCCGATCCCCCAGCGAAAGGGGTAGTTGCGCAGGCTGGTGTCGAAGTCGAGCCCCACACGGAAAACACCGGATTCCTCGGCGTACCCCAGCGCGTTGAAATTCTCGTCGCTGCGATAGGTACTCCCGGGCCAGGGGCCGGTGGTGCGGAGATAGGTACCGCTGTCATTTTCCACCGTCAGTGTGAAGCAGAGCGTGTCCGAGATGACCAGGGTGGTGGGTTTGAGGGTCATCTCGCCGTTGAGGATGTAGGCCATGGGCCGCCCGGCGTTGACCAACGTCAGCGTGTCGGTGACCAACACCCGTTGTCCGACGGCGTCGCGCGCTTCGGCGTACATGGTGTACTCGCCGTTGGGCGGGGGCTCGGCGCCGGCGTCAATGCCGCCGTCGTAGTCGAAGGTGTGAAACCCCTCGGCGTTGAGCGGCGTGCGTCGTTCGTCCTCTGGAATGTGATGGCGGACGCCTTCTTTATCCAGCATGTACACCGTCAGTTCCTCGACGTCTTTGTGCAGGAAGAGGTTGATGGTCACCCGGTCGTCAATACCATCTTGATTGGGGGAGAATTCCTTGGGGTAGACGGAAAACCCCGTGATTTCTGGCAGGCGTGTGTCGGCGTTTTCGACCGTGAGGGCGCCGGTGTGGGTGACGGTCTCGCCGTCGTCGGTCGTCGCCGTGATTTTCCAGGTGTACACGCCATCGGGGAGTACCCGCCGTGTGATGCGGAAGGGGACGTCTTCTCCCGGCAGCAGGAAGCCTTCAACGACGCCGGGGAAAAGCACGGAGTAGGGCTCCTCATTCCGTCCCAGGGGCGTCGCATTTCGAAAGACATAAGTTCGTCCCAGGGTGTCCTCGAAGGTGATCGAGATGCGCGCGCTGCGGTTTAATTGAAAGCTGATGCGCGCTACGTCGTCTTTGCCATCCGCGTTGGGTGAAATCACGCCAGGTGATAGGGTGACGTTCTCCAAGAGGGGCTTTTGCCCGCAGGCCGTCAACGTCAGCGCGGCCAGCAGCAGTCCACAACATGCGCGCAGAATTTTCA
>JAGPHL010000063.1:0-3964 GCA_018055515.1 Anaerolineae bacterium | reverse complement strand
CACGTTCGCACGTGTCCACGTGTTCACGTGCGAATCAGTGTACCAGAGAGGGCAGGGAAGTCAAACTTCGGGCGACGCTCTCGCAGATTTGCCTCCCTCCATCTTCGCGTTACAATACGTGCGGGAGACGATGCCATGTCGCGGCTACTGCACAGACTGACGTGTGCGCTCATCATAGCGTTGTTAATGCTCAGCTATCTTCCTGGCCCGCTTTCTGTGTCCGCGCAGACTCCGGGACAGGATCCGTTGCAGCAGCTGGTGGAGACGCTGCCCACGCGCGTGAAGGTCGGGCAGCTGGTCATGGTCTCCTTCCCCGGCGTGGAGGTGGGGGAGGACTCCGAAATCGCGGCGTTGATTTCCGATTACGCCATCGGCGGCGTTTGGCTGCGCCCTGAAAACGGCAATTTCAGCTCTCCAGGCTCCGAACCTGAAGCCGGCGTGACCTCTATTGCCCCCGCGGAGCTGATTTCCATCACCAATCAGCTACAAGGCCTCTCCTGGCGCCTTTCGCGGACCATCACGCCGCCGCTTTCCGACTTCCCGTTGTATCAGGGATCCTCTTTGCCATTGTTCGTGGCCGTCGAGCCGGAGACCCAGAACCTGCCCATCACCCGTTTTATCTCCGGCACGTCCTTGTTGCCGTCGGCCATGAGCCTGGGAGCTACCTGGAACCGCGCCCTGGTTGAAGCTGCCGGACAGGTCGCGGGGCGGGAGTTGACGGCGTTGGGCTTCAATCTGCTGCTCGGCCCCAACCTGGATGTCCTCGATGCTCCGCGCCCCGGCGAGGCCGCCGACCTGGGCACGGCGGCTTTCGGCGGCGATGGTTATTGGGTCGGCGAGCTGGGGCGCGCCTATGTCCGCGGCATCCATCAGGGGAGCCTGGGGCGGATGGCGGTCATCCCGCGACATTTCCCCGGCCTGGGCAACGCCGACCGCCCGCTTTCGGAGGAATTGCCCACGATCCAGCGTTCCCTCGAGCAGCTCCAGCGCGTGGAACTGGCGCCTTTCCTTTCTGTCACCGCTCAAACGCCCGGGGCTGAGGTTGCGGCGGATGGCTTGTTGGTGACTCATGCCCGGTATCAGGGCTTTCAGGGGACGATCCGGCAGAGCACCCGCCCTCTGAGCCTGGATTCCCAGGGATTGCAGGTCGCGATGACGCAATTTGGCGCCTGGCGGCAGTCTGGCGGGCTGCTGGTGGCCGATAATCTCGGCCTGCCGGCGCTGCGGCGGTTCTACGATCCGCGCGAGCTCACCTTCAACGCCCGCCAGGTCGCCCGCGATGCCCTGCTCGCGGGGAACGATCTGCTGATCCTGGATCGCTTCGCCGCGACTGAGGATTGGGACGAACACTTCGCTAACGTGCGCACGACGCTGGATTTTCTGGCGCAACTCTACGAAAGCGACCCGACGGTCAAGGCCCGCATTGATGAAGCGGTCACCCGGGTCCTGCAGCTCAAGCTGCGATTGAATCCCACTCTCTCGCTCACGGCGGCGCTGCGCGACGTCGCCGCGCCTGACGCGGTGTTAGGGCAGGGGACGACCGTCAACGCGCAAATTGCTGTGAATGGCATCACTCGCCTGGCGCCGCTGGCAGATGATCTGTTGCCGCCGGCGCCGGCGGAGGACGCGCGGCTTGTCATCTTTGTCCAGGAGCGGGCCGTGACGCTGGCCCCGGATGGCCCGACGGTGGCAACTTTGCCGCGCGAGCTCGTGTCCCGTACCTTACTGCGGCTTTACGGCCCGGAGGGGACAGGTCAGGTGCGCCCCGATCACGTGACGATCTATTCCTTTGAGGAACTCGCACGCTTCCTGGAAACCCCTGATTTGCCTCCTGAGGATTCTGCCGCTGCGATTTCTGCGGATTTGCCGCGCGCACAATGGGTCATCTTTGCCACGACGGGCTTCAGTCTCGCCGACCCCGAATCGCTGGTGCTGAAATCATTTTTGGAGCAGCAAGCGGCGCTGTTGGAATCGCGCCTGGTGGTGTTGAATTTCGGCCCGCCCTATGACCTTGACAGCACCGACGTCAGCAAGCTGGATCTGTACTACACGCTGTATTTCCCCAGCGAGGCATTTGTGCAAACGGCGTTTCAGGCGTTATTCCGGGATTTGCCGGCGTCTGCTGCCTCTCCTGTGAGCGTGCCGGCGGTGAATTACGTGCTCTCGTTACAGCTTTCGCCTAACCCTGCTCAAACCATCGCGCTGAACGTGGTGGATTCCAAGGGGCAGGAGATGGCGACCGAAGAGATCCGCGACATCCGCAAGGGCGATGTGATCTATCTCCGCACGAGCGTCATCTATGACCGGAACGGCCATGCCGTGCCCGATCGGACGCCGGTGCAATTCACGCTGACGTACCCGCAGGAGGACCGCACGCGCATCATTGCGGCCGAGACGAAAGACGGCGTCGCGTTTACCTCGATCACCCTCGATCAAGTGGGGCAGCTGGATATCACAGTGGAATCGCGCCCGGCGCAGCCGTTGTTTCACCTGCAGCTCACCATCCGCGAGGAATCCGTGATCATGATTTCCATCACGCCGACGCCCCCGCCGCCGGACATGACGCCCACTCCGACGCAAGAAGCGGTAAGTGTGGTGATCAAGCCGCTGCCGGAGCCGCTGTACTTCCCGTCGCCGCAGCGGGGTTTCCTGCTGGCCTGGGGACTGATGGGAGGACTGGTCTGCGCGGTGACGGGTTTCTGGTGGGGGCGCGAGCGGGTGGGGGGCCTGGTGGAAGCGCTTCGCCTGGCGTTGTGGGGCGGGATAGGCGGCCTTGGCGTGTATGTGTTGTTTGCGTCGTTGTATCGCTGGCCCTGGCGCACACATTTCTACGCGCTGGCGGGACGGGAGTTCCTCGCGGGGATCGTGGCCTTGTGTGGCGGGGGAGGCGTGCTGCTGATTGTGCACGCCCTGTCCCATCGGCGACAGTGAGGCGGCGTTCAGGGCGTGAGCAGGAACGCCAGGATGAGCAGAGCCGTCACAACGCCGATGAGCGGCGCGTTGGCTTGCCAGACCTCTTTCCAGCCGGCGCTGGAGGGCGTAAGCAGGCGCGAGATTCTGGATTCGTGCAGCAGTTTCTGGAAAGTCTTGACGTCGGCCGGGCGGTCGTCGGGATGTAGCTGCAGCGCTTGCAGGATCGCGTATTCCACGCCGGGGTTGATGCGGGGATTGAGAGTGCGCGGTGAAATCAGCGCCGCCGGGTTGAGGAAACGCTCCCTGGCGGTCGCCGGTGGCCGTCCGGTGAGGAGATTGTAGAGCGTAGCGCCCAGCGCATAGATGTCGCTCTGTGAGGTCGTGTGCCCGTCGTCGTTGCCGTATTGCTCTAGCGGCGTGAAGGCGGCGGTCCCGCGCCCCTGGACGACCGTGATCGTGCGGGCTTCGTCGCTGGTGAGCAATTTCACCAGGCCAAAGTCCACCAGTTTGATCAGCCCCGACGGCGTGAGTTTGATGTTCGAAGGCTTGATGTCGCGGTGCACGATGGGCGGGTCCTGGGAGTGGAGATAGGCCAGCGCATCGCAGAGTTGATCTGCCCAGTACAACACCTGCCGTTCGTCGAGATGTTCATCCCGTTCCCGGGCCTGCTCGACCAGTTCGCGCAGATCATAGCCGGGGACGAAGTCCATGACCAGATACTCGCGCCCTTCCTGGGTGAAGTAATCTGAGACTTTGGGCAGATTGGGATGATCGAGGCGGGCGAGGATACTGGCTTCCTGGCGAAATTGTTCCTGGATTTGGGTGAGCATCTCGTCTGCCAGCCCGCTTTCGGGCGCGATTTCTTTGACAGCGCAAATACGGCCCGGTAACAGCAAGTCTTCGGCGCGATAGACGGCTCCCATCCCGCCCTGCCCAATGGGGCCGACAATGCGGTACCGTTCGTTGAGCACAACTTGAGGTTCCAATAACCGGCTCATAGCTCGCATCATAGTCTGTTCCGGGGGAGTGTCAAGCGGGAAGCGCCAGAGCA
>JAGPHL010000282.1 GCA_018055515.1 Anaerolineae bacterium | reverse complement strand
CATGCTAACCATCCTCACCATCGTCGGCGCGCGCCCGCAATTCATCAAAGCCGCGCCCGTGAGCCGCGCCCTGCGCCGCACCGCCCGCGAGCTCCTCGTCCACACGGGCCAGCACTACGATTACGGCATGTCCGCCGTCTTCTTCGAGGAGCTCGCGCTCCCCGAACCCGACTACAATCTCGGCATCGGCTCTGGCTCACACGGCAAACAGACCGGCGAGATGCTCATCGCCATCGAGGAAGTGCTGCTCAGCGAGCGCCCGGACTGGGTGCTGGTCTACGGCGACACCAACTCCACGCTCGCGGGGGCACTCGCGGCGGTGAAACTCCACATCCCCGTGGCGCACGTCGAAGCCGGCCTGCGCAGCTTCAACCGCGCCATGCCCGAAGAGCACAACCGCGTCCTCACCGATCACGCCGCCGACCTGCTCTTCTGCCCCACCCCGCACGCCGTGGACCTGCTCGCGCGCGAGGGGATCACGCACGGCGTCCATCTCACCGGCGACGTGATGCTGGACGCCTTCCTCTACAACACCGCCCTGGCCGAACAGCGCTCTACCATCCTGGACGCCCTGGGCCTGCAACCGCAAACGTATTATCTGGCCACCCTCCATCGCCCCGCCAACACCGATGATCCGGCGCAGCTGCAAACCCTGCTCGACACGCTGGCAGAACTCCCCTTGCCCGTGGTCTTGCCCCTGCACCCCCGCACCCGCCAACAGATCGAACGTCACGGCCTGCTACCAAAATCCAAAATCAAAAATCTAAAATTGATCGAACCCGTGGGCTATCTCGACATGCTCCTGCTCGAACGCTGCGCCCGGCTCATCCTCACCGATTCCGGCGGGGTGCAGAAAGAGGCCTACATGGCCGGCGTCCCCTGCGTCACCTTGCGGGATGAGACCGAGTGGGTGGAAACGCTCGATGCGGGATGGAACGTCCTCGCGGGTGCCGACCCCGACCGTATCCGCGCCGCCGTGCGCGACTTCACACCGCCTGCCGAACATCCGCCCCTGTATGGCGACGGTCACGCCGCCGACCGCATCGCGGAAATTCTCATGGCTCGCGGATAAACACAGATTTTTTATTTGAAGAACATTCGCGTTCATTCGTGTAAATTCGTGAGCCGACCTTATGCGCATTCTCTACCTTTCCCAATACTTTCCGCCTGAAGTCGGCGCGACCCAGACCCGCGCCTACGAAATGGCCCAGGGCCTGCTCCGCGCCGGCCACCAGGTGACGATGCTCACCGAGGTGCCCAATCACCCCGAAGGCGTCATCCGCCCCGAATACCGGGGCAAATTCTGGACGCGCGCTCCCCTCGACGGCATTGACGTCATCCGCGTCTGGGTCAAGACCGCGCCGGCCAAGACCTTCAAAACCCGCATGACGTTCTATCTGAGCTACATGCTCAACGCCCTGCTGGCGGGACTGCTCCTGGCGCGCGGACGCTACGACGTCATCTACGCCACCTCGCCGCCGCTCTTCGTTGGAGGCGCGGCCCTGGCCCTGAGTCGCTTGCGCCGCATCCCCCTCGTCTTCGAGGTGCGCGACCTCTGGCCCGAATCCGCCGTAGCGTTGGGCGAACTGCACAACCCGCGCTTCATCCGCTGGGCCACCGTCCTCGAGGAAGCCTGCTATCGTCGCGCACGGCGCATCGTCGTCGTCACCGCAGGGATGCGCGCCCGGCTGATCGAACGCGGCATTCCCGCCGCCAAACTCGCCCTCATCCCCAACGGCGCGAACACCGAGCTCTTTCAGCCGCAGCCTCAAGCCGGTCAACAGATTCGCGCCGCGCTGGGACTGGAGGACAAATTCCTGATCGTGTACGCCGGCATACATGGCATCGCCCAGGGATTGGAGACGGCGCTGCTCGCCGCCGACCGCCTGCGCGCCGAACCCACCCTGCACTTCCTTTTCATCGGCGAAGGGCCGCGCAAAGCCGACCTGCTGGCGTTGAAAACCCAGCTGGCGCTCCCCAACGTCACCCTGCTCGAGGCCCAACCGCGCGAGGCGATCCCCGCGTACCTCTCGGCGGCGAATGTGGCGCTCGTCCCCCTGCGCCGTCTGGAGCTCTTCAAAGGGGCCCTCCCCTCCAAGCTCTTCGATGCGTGGGCCTGCGCCTGCCCGGTGCTGCTGAGCATCGAGGGTGAGGCGCGCGCCGTCCTGGAACAGGCCCGGGGAGGCGTCTACTTCCCGCCAGAGGATGCCGAAGCGCTGGCGGAGGCCATCAGGCAGCTGGCCCATGATCCCGCCGCCTGCCGCCGCCTCGGCGAAAATGGCCGGGCCTTTGTGGAAGCCCATTACTCCCGCCAGGCCCAGGCGCGGACTCTCGTGGCCTTATTGGAAGCAGTGGGCTCGGATCAACATTCGGGATCCTCAATCTCTAAATCTATGTTATCATAAAGGCAGGAGTGATAACACTCAGGAAAGGACCCGTCTATGATCCGTACACAGATTCAATTGACTGAGGAACAGGCCCGTCGCATCAAAGAAGTCGCAGAGCGAGAAGATCTCTCCATGGCCGAAGTCATCCGCCGGGCAGTGGACTACTGGCTGACCCGGTATGGCGACCTGAACATGGAGGAACGACGCCGTCGCGCCCTGAGCGTAGTCCGCGAAATGGACGGCATGTTTAGCTCCGGCTATACCGACTTAGCCGCCAATCACGATGCCCATCTGGCCGAGATTTATGCCGACTATGAACCTCGAGACGATCTTCCTTGATACTTCAGGTTTCATCGCTATTCTCAATAGCCACGAGAACACCCATGCGGCGGCCTGCAAGCTGTGGGAAGAATGGAATACCGACGCCATTCCCCTCTGCACCAGCAATTACATCGTGATCGAAACGACAGCGGTCATTCAACACCGTCTGGGAATGCAAGCGG
>JAGPHL010000062.1 GCA_018055515.1 Anaerolineae bacterium | reverse complement strand
CCCCGCTTCCACTCCCTCGCTCCCCGCAGGGCTCCCCCCACGGCTCGCGGATTCTACCATACCCTTCATTTCTGTCAAGCCCCCCACAACACGCCACCGGAACTTTGCTTCCGTAATTGACGTCTGGGAAATACAGTCGCTTCAGCCAAAGGAGGACGCAGATGCGTAAACTGATAGGGATCTTTATCGCCGTGCTGCTTGCCGGATTGTTGCCATCGCCGCTCCTCGCGGATGGCATTATCATCATTGACCCGCCCCCGCTGCCGCAGCCGGAACCGCTTCCCTGGCTGACCATTCGCTATCATCACGTGCAAGTGACCCTCGAGGAGCAGGTGGCGGTCACGCGGGTGGATCAGGTGTTCCGCAATGACAACCGCTTCGACGTCGAGGGGACATATCTGTTCCCGCTACCCCCCGGCGCGGTGGTGCAACGCTTTGTAATGTGGGCAGATGGTGTTCCCATGGAGGCCAAAATCCTGCCCGCAGCCGAAGCCCGCACGATCTACGAGGAGTATGTCCGCCGTCAGCAGGACCCCGCGCTGCTCGAGTACGTGGGACGCGATGCCGTTCAGGCGCGTATTTTCCCCATTCCGGCGGGGGCAGAACGCCGCATCGAGTTGGAATACACGCAAGCCCTGGCGGCAGAAAATGGTCTGTTGCACTATCGCTATCCGCTGAACACGGAGCGCTTTTCCGCGCAGCCGTTGGAACAACTCTACATCTC
Source organism: Anaerolineae bacterium (assembly GCA_018055515.1). Classification (GTDB taxonomy): domain Bacteria; phylum Chloroflexota; class Anaerolineae; order B4-G1; family SLSP01; genus JAAZNO01. Next base: position 12,336 of record JAGPHL010000062.1, on the reverse strand, counting down.
CGTGGAGATCCGCTCCCAAACGCCGCTGCGCGCGCTGTATTCCCCAAGCCATCAGGAACAGCTGCTCGTCCAACGCGAAGGCGACACTCACGCCACGGTGAGCTATGAGGCGCAACATGTGTATCCCGACCGCGACTTCGAGCTCTTCATCGGCCTGGAAGAGGACCCCATCGGTGCGAACCTGCTGACGTACCGCCAGGGGACGGAAGATGGCTTCTTCCTGCTAATGCTGACGCCGGCCTTTGACCTCGATGCCGCGCACATCCTGCCCAAGGATGTCCTGCTGGTGCTCGACACTTCCGGCTCGATGGAGGGCGAGAAACTGCAACAGGCTAAGGACGCGCTGAGCTATGTGCTGCGTCATCTGAACGCCGAGGACCGCTTCAACGTCATCGCGTTTAGCAGCGGGGTGCGGAGCTACGCGCCCGCCTTGCGTCCGCCCGCGGAAGCAGAGGCCGCGATCCAATGGGTGGCCGACCTGGAAGCGTTGGGCGGCACCAATATCTACCTGGCGCTTTCCGAAGCCCTGCGACAGGCTCAGGGTGAACGTCCCACGGTGCTGCTTTTCCTGACGGACGGCCTGCCAACGGAGGGCCTCACCGACGAAGGGACGCTCCTCGCCGCATTGCAGCAGGAGGCGCCCGCGGCAGTGCGTATCTTTCCCTTCGGCGTAGGCTATGACGTGAATACTGTACTGCTGGAGCAGCTGGCGGAGACGCACAAGGGGCGCTCCACGTATGTAGAGCCCGACGAGCGCCTGGATGAAGTCTTTTCGACCTTCTACAGCCGGATCCAAAGCCCCGTGCTCACCGACATCAGCCTGGATTTTGGCGACGCGCGCGTCTACGAGCTCTATCCACAGCCGCTGCCCGATCTGTTCGCCGGGACCCAACTGCTCGTCGCGGGGCGCTATGCCGGGAACGGCCCCCAGCAGATCACGCTCACCGGGCAAGTCGCCGGACAGCAGCGGACGGCCACTTACAGCGTGGCCTTTGCCGAAAGCGGCGGGCAGGACTTCATCCCTCGACTATGGGCAGCGCGGCGGATCGGGTATTTGCTCACCCAGATTCGGCTGAACGGGGAACAGCAGGAATGGGTGGACGCCGTCGTGACGCTGAGCCTGCGTTACGGCATCATCACGCCCTATACCTCTTTCCTGGTAGACGAGAATGTCCTCACCACCGAAGGACGGCAGCAAGCCACAGAAGACTTGTTGGCGGCCTCGCCCCAGGAAGCTTATGGGGAACAGGCGGTGGAAGATGCCAAAGTCCGCCTGGGACTGGGCGGCGCGGAAGCCCCGCCCCCCGCGGCGGCGGAAGTGCCGGAAGCCGAAAACGGCGCGGGCGAGACTGCCACCACCACTGTCCGCTACGTGAACCACAAGACGTTTCTGTGTCGAGAGGGGGCCTGCACGGACACGGCATTCATCCCCGATCAGATGACGCCGCTGACCGTGCGTTTCGACTCGGAGACCTACTGGCAGCTGGTGCGCGAGAGGCCCGCGTGGAGCGGCTATCTGGCGCTGGGGACCCAGGTGACGTTTGTCGCTGAGGATGGCGTGGCCTATCGGGTGCAGGCGGGGGGTGACGTGATAGAAGACCCCTTGCCGCAAGGGCCATCCGCACCTTCAGCGTCCGCGCCTCTCCCCGCGCCGGAAACCACGCCGACCCCGCTGCCCGCCGCTATCGCGCGTCAGGCGCAGGAGCAGCAGCTCTGCGGAGGCGCCATCGTGCTGATGCTGCTGGTGCTGGGAGCAGCGCTTTTGCTACGCCATTGAGCGGCGCCATTTCACCAAATCGTGGTATACTATGGGGCAAGGTTGAAAGAAATCCTTCGGGGCCAGGTGCGGTCGTATGACCAATTCCTGACCGGCGGTATGGGGAAGCTCCCCGAGCCCGCGAGCGATTTGCCAGGGCAATTCGCAGATCCGGTGTGAAGCCGGAGCCGACGGTACAGTCCGGATGGGAGAAGGAACAAACGCGAGCCGTTTGACGCAAATCGCCCATGCCCCGAAGGGAATCTTCGGGGCATGTTTTTTTGGAACGCAACCGCATGAGAGGGCGTAGCAAGAACTCCAACGGCCGGCGAGACTCCAATCCGCTGCTGTATCTGTTGTCGCTGGGCCTGGTATGGCTGCTCTGGCAGGGGGCGCTGTTGGCTTTGGAGGACAGCGCCCGTCGCTTCGTGTTGCCGACAGTGGGGGAAGTGGCGACGCGCTTTCTCAAGCTCCTGAGCGACGGCAGCCTGCTGCATCACACCGGGGTGACGGTGCTGGAGATGAGCCTGGGACTGGCGTTGGGGACCGGCGCAGCGCTGGTGTTGGGATACGCTGTGGCGCACAGCCGGTGGCTCGCGCATTTGCTCGAACCCATCATCGTGACCTCACAGGCCATGCCCATCGTGGCGCTGGCCCCTCTGCTGACGATCTGGTTCGGGCCGGGGCTGGCCTCCAAGGTGCTGGTCTGCGCCCTGATCGTGTTCTTCCCCATTCTGGTGAACGTGAGCACGGGCCTGAGTCACATTGACCCGGGACTGCAGCATGTCTTTCGCCTGCTGGAAGCCACCCCCTGGCAGCGCTTTCGGCTGCTCGAAGTGCCGGCGGCGCTGCCCGCTTTCCTCACGGGATTGCGGGTCGGAGGGACGCTGGCAGCGATGGGAGCCGTCGTCGGGGAATTCGTCGCCTCGAGCGAGGGACTGGGGTATCTGGTCAAGCAAGGGCAAAATCTCTACGACACGTCGCTCATGTTCGTCGCCATCCTCACGCTGACCCTTTTGGCGCTGGCAACGTATGGGACGCTGGGGTTGATCGAGCGCAAGGCGCTGAGATGGCGGGCGGTGGGGAAGAAGTGAGAGGCTGGATGCTGGATACCATCCCCCTCACCCATTACCCATCCACCCATTACCACCCTTAGCAAAAAATTATCACTATCAGACGGAGGTAAGATGCGCAAGTGGAGTTTGATGCTCAGCGTGCTGTTGGTCGTGAGTCTGGCAGGGTGCGGCGGACGAGAAACTGAACGCGAAGCCATCACGCTACCGATGGGCTATGTGGCCGATGTGCAATTCAGTCCCATCTACATGGGACTGGAGCGCGGCTATTTCCAGGAGGCCGGCTACGACATCACCCTCGACTACCGCTGGGAGACCGACGGGCTACGCCTTGTCGCGGCAGGGACGCTGCCCTTCACCATCGCCTCGGGGGATCAGGTGATTCAAGCGCGCAGCCAGGGGTTGCCGGTTGTCGCCATCGCCTCGTGGTATCGCAAGTTCCCCGTCGCCATCGTCTCGCTGGCGGACATTCCGCTCGACACGCCCGCCGACCTGCGCGGACTGCGCATCGGCACGCCGGAGACCTTTGGCGCCTCGTACATCGGGCTGCGCGCGCTGCTGGCCGCCGGCGGCCTGACCGAGAAGGACATCGAGCTGCAAGTCATCGGTTACAGCCAGATCCCCGCATTGCTGGCGAAAACCGTGGACGCCGTCGTCGTCTACGCCAATAACACGCCCAGTGTGCTGGAAGAAGAAGGCATCGCGTACCACATTCTCTACGTCGCCGATTACGCCGAACTGGTGTCCAACGTCCTCGTCACCAACGAGACGATGATCCGGGAACACCCGGAGCGCGTCGCAGCGTTTGTCAAAGCCTTCTTGCAGAGCCTGGCAGAGGTCCTGGAAGATCCCGACGCGGCTTTCGAGGTCTGCAAAAAATACATCACCGGCTTGGAAGAGAACGCCGCAGCGCAACGCGCGGTCCTGGAAACGACGCTGACTTACTGGCAGGCCCCCGACCTGGGCTATTTCACCCCCGAGGCATGGGCGACGGCGCAGCAGGTGATGCTGGAGGCCGGGTTGATCACCCAGCCTGTGCCCGTGGAATCCCTCTTCACCAATCAATTCGTGCAGCCATGAGCCACAAACCCCGCCGTCCCGCGCGGTGCGAGGTCAGAGCCGTCCTGGGGAAGCGCCATGGCATCGCGGTCTGACGTCCTGCTGGAAATTCGCCAGCTCTACACGGCCTTCGTCGAGCCGGAAGGCACGCTCGAAGCGCTGGAAGAGGTGAGCTTCGACGTCTTTCAGGGTGAGTTCGTCTGCCTCATCGGGCCTTCGGGTTGCGGAAAATCTACCCTGCTGCGGACGCTTGCCGGACTGCTGCCGCCATCCCAGGGGGAAGTGCGCCTGCGCGGCGTCCCCGTCAGCGGCCCCACCCGCGCGGTAGGACTGGTCTTCCAACAGCCGACACTCTTGCCCTGGCGTACCGTCGCCGGGAATGTCGGATTGCCGCTGGAATTGCAAGGGCAATCCCTCGAGGAGCGCCGCCGACGGGTGACCGAATTGCTCGACATGGTGGGGCTTACCGGCTTTGGGGACACCTATCCGCAGCTGCTCTCCGGCGGGATGGCCCAGCGGGCTGCCATTGCGCGCGCTCTGGCGCAAGACCCCGAAGTGCTGCTGCTGGATGAGCCGTTCGGCTCATTGGATGCGCTCACGCGCGAACGGATGGCGGCGGCGCTGCTGGAGCTCTGGCAGCAGTTGCAGCGCACGGTCGTCATGGTGACCCACAGCGTCGAAGAGGCGACGCTCCTGGCGGATCGTGTGGTGGTGCTCAGCCCCCGGCCAGGGCGGATCATTGACGTCATCACGGTGAGCCTGCCCCGTCCCCGCGATCCAGCCCTGCTGCTCGACGTGCGGTTCCAGAGCGTGGTCCGGGAGTTGCGCCAGGCCCTGCAAGACGGGGAAAAGTACGGCGCCGCCAGGAACTCGTCGGTCAAGCTCCCGGCGATGGCCGGGACGCTCAGTCCCAGGTAACGCGCAGCGTCCCTTCGCGGGGCAAGCGCAATTTGAAGGCCCAGATGCCCTTGGCCACCCCAAAAAGGGCTTCGCGGGGCAACGGCGTCTCGTCGAGAGTGGCCTCTTGCGGCGGCGCCGGCAGCGCCAGCCAGACCTCCCCGTCGGCGATCCGCTCGAGCCGGAGGGTGAGCCTCACGGCGGCGGATTCTGTCCGCCAGTCCGTCACCTCGCCGCCCTGTGAGATGTGAAAAGTGGTGCTCACCAGCTGTGGGGCGGCTGTGACCGGACGCACGCCGAGGAGAATGCACCCGTGCGGCGCCAGCTCGAATTCCGGCAGCGGCGCGCCCGCTTCCAGGCCCTGATAGCGCCGATTCCAAAAGTCCACCACATGATAGCGGCGGCGGGAATCGAAACCCGGCAGGTGCGGGGGCAACAGCGCCACCGCGGGCGTCTCACCCCAGTTGAACAGCCCCACGAGCTGCCAGTGCCCCCACGGGCGGGCCACGGGGGCGACCACCTCCGTAGGCATCTGTCGCCGGAAGAGATCCAGAACGTCCATCCCCTCCAGCAGCGGCGGATAGAGCAGCGCGGCCACGGCAATTTGCTCCCGCGTGAGCTGCGGCAGGTCGTCCGAGAGGCCAAACAGCCCCCCCGACAGCCCCAACAGCGTGAGCTGCGAGCGGATCTCGTCAGCGGTCAGCTCCGTCTGACTCTCCCGCAGCATCAGCGCATCGGGATCGTTGATCCACCAGCGGCCGTGCATCCACGCGCGGGTCATCCCATTGCGGAGGCTGTTGCGGAGCGCCGGCAGCGAGTCCTCGTTGCGGAAGGGGCGCCGCACGCCGGCGAGCACCGGCTCCCACGTCGGCGCCGTATCAGGGCCGATGCGCATCGCATCCACCAGGCCGATGGAAGGGCCCAGAGGCGCCCCGCATCCCACGAGGAACGTCTCCTCGCCCGCCGTCTCCCGGATGAGCTGCAAGGCGTGGCGATAAGCCTGTGCCCGGGTCACATGAGGGTTGTAGCGCACGCCGGGCAACGCCGCCGCATAGAGGAAATCCAGTTTGAGATACTCATACCCCCACTCCCGCACGGCAGCGCCGATGAGCTCGCGCAGGTACTCTTCCACCGCCGGGTGCGTGGTGTCCAGCGCCTGGGCCACGAACCCACCCGCAAAAAGCCCGGCGCTCACCGGCCGCCCCCGGGACGTGCGCAGCAGCCAATCGGGATGCGCCGTTGCCAGGTGCGAGCGCGGATGCACTGTAAAGGGCCCCAGCCACAGGCCGGGCGTGAAGTTCGAGCCGCGAATGCGTTCCGCCAGCCACTGCAACGAGTGGGGGAAACGTTCGTTCCGCTCCTGCCAGTCGCCCCACTGCGCCTCGAAACCCTGATCCAGCTGGATCACCTGCAGGGGCAACACATCGGCCAGCAACGCTGCCGTCGCCAGATTGTGGATCACATCGGACTCGGAGACCCTGGCCCCGAAGATGTACCACGACGACCAGCCATAGGGCGCGGGGCGCAAGGGCGGGACTGCCATCTGTCGGGCGACGGCATAGGCGTACTGCGCGAGAGGATCGGCCCACACTCCCGCCGAACAGGTGGGGGCAGAGGACGCCACCGCCGTCGGGCAGGCGACCCACTCCAGGTAAAACCATTCCGAAGCGCGCGACTCACCGATGTTCAGCGGCACGTCATCACCCTGTGATTGCAGCAACACCCCCAGGGCATCGGGGTGCAGATCGGCGCGCACCTGCACGAACTGATCGGCCAGCGACGCGCCGCCGGCGACCAGCAGCTCTTGGGAGGTCACGAGGACTCCGACGCCCTCACTCCAAAAGCGGCCGGGGCGATTACTCCACGGTGTGCCGGCGTTGTGCATCATCGGCGAGGCGAAACGGCGCATATACCATGGCGGTGCGCCGTCGCGCGCGCCAGAGAGAATGAAGCCGGCCTTCGACCAGGATTGCCAATCCATCCGGTAAAAACCGATAGGGGACGCCGTGGGGTGCAAGCAATCGGGGAGGGAACGGAAAAAGAAGCGTCGCAGTGCTACGGGGACGCTCCCCTCATTGGCGCAGAGGACGCGGAGCAAAACGAAGGGGCGCGTCGCGTAGAGCCGCAGCTGCACCGTCAACACGAGGCCCTGGACCGCGCGGAAATGGAAAGTGACTTCCGTAGCCGCGCCGTGAGCATCCTCGACGACAGCTTCCGTGATCTCCGGTGCAGGGGCGTCCGCCGTGTTCACCGTGAGAGGCTGTCGTCCGCGCAACACCTCCACGCCGGCGATACCGCTCACAGTCCTGCCGGGGCTTGTCAGGCTCAATGCCCCCGTCGCCTCCTCCCACGCGAGGTCAAAAGCAGGACTGCACGCCACCGATTCCATGCATTTACGCTCCAGAGAGGCCAGAAGCGGCCGCGGCCTGCCGCAAAGCCTCACGCCGACGGCGGTATTCTACAATGGGCCGATCGCCCTGGATCAGATTTTCCTCGGAACGGAGCGCGCTGGGCTTGGGCCGCTGCGTGATGACGACACGGCGATCCTGGTGCGCCACCAGCACGTTGAAAGGCATCGCCAACACGTTCACCAGCTCGCGCAGGCCCGGGATGCGCATGAAACGCTGATAAAAGCGGAGATACAACAGCGTGTGCTCATTATCTACCGGCACAAAAGCGGCCACCACGCGCACATCGGCGTTGATGTGATTCTGCCAGAGATTGGGGAACAGAAACTCCAGGTGAAATGCAGGGTACGGAGGGGTAATTTCTTCGGCCTTACGCGGCGTCTGGCCGTGATCCACCTCATTGAAAACATACACGCGGAAGCGATTTTCATCCAACCATTCGACCACCGGGCCGTTCACCAACGTGCGATTTCCACGTCCAATGGTGTTGTAATGGACAAACGGCAGGTGTACCACATCGAGCTGATTCTCAATCACTCGCGAGTAATGCGCCTCCCACGGATCGTGAGCCGAACCATAGGAGAAATCCGGCGTGATGTCGTCAAAGAAAGACGGCGGTTGTAGATCGGCGGGCGGTTTTTCGCCCCACCAAATCCAAATGAAGCCATGCGCCTCATACGTGGGGTAAGCATGGACTTTGAAGCGCGGGGGAACAGGAGTCTGCCTGCCGTTCGCGGGAATCACGACCGCCGTACCAGAAGCATCGTAAGCAAAGCCATGGAAGGGGCACTGCAGTGCGCCCTCAATCACTTTCCCCTTACTGAGCGCTACCCCACGATGCGCGCACAGGTCGCGCAGGCAGCTCACCTTTCCAGAGTCGTCCCGCCAGAAAACCAGCTTCTCGCCCATGCGGGTGACGCCAACGGGCTCACGCCCCACCTGTTGGGAATCCAGAACGGCGTACCATTGATCAGGAATCATCAACCCCTCCCGGCCAGCAGGCCTCCCTTAAAGTTTTGGTCGTGTCACTCCGTAGCCAGGCGCAAGTGCAACTCGTCGAGCTGCTTCTGCTCTACCGGCGAGGGGGCATCCGCCATCAGATCCACCGCCTGCGCCGTTTTGGGGAAGGCAATCACCTCGCGGATGTTGCTCTCGCCCGCGAGCAACATCACCAACCGATCAATGCCCGGCGCCATCCCGCCATGGGGCGGCGCGCCGTAGGAGAAAGCCTCCATCATGTGGCCGAAACGAGCCCGCGCTTCATCCTCAGGATACCCCAAGACGCGGAAAATATCCATCTGAATGCGGGGATCGTGGACGCGGATGCTGCCGGAGGCCAGCTCGTAGCCGTTGCAGACCAGGTCGTAGGCGTCGGAGAGCACCGCGGTCGGATCGGCCATCATCTCCGCATAGGTGTTGGGCCGCGGCATGGTGAAGGGGTGATGCGCGGCGTCCCAACGCTGCGCCTCCACGTTCCACTCGAACATGGGGAAGTCGAGGACGTAGCCAAAAGCGAGCAAGTTGGGATCCACCAGCTGGAGCTGCTCGCGGAAGGTGAGCCGCAACGCCGAGAGCGCAGCGCCTACCACCGGCCCAGCGTCGGCGACGATGCAGACGAGATCGCCCTCCCCGGCGCCCAACCGCTGCGCGATCGCCGCCAAGTCGCTCTCGGAGAGGAATTTGACCGCCGGCCCCTTGACCCCGTCAGCACGGAAGGCGAGGGTCACCAGGCCCTTCGCGCCCTGCTTTTGAGCGATAGCGCCGAGTTCGTCGAGCTGCCGTCGGACGTAATCGGCGCAGCCGGGGGCGACGATGCCCTTGATCCGCCCCCCCTCCTCCAAGGCCGTCTGGAAGACGCGGAATCCGCTTCCCCGCAGCGTTTCTGTCAGGTCCACGAGTTCCATGCCAAAGCGCAGATCGGGCTTGTCGGTGCCAAAGCGCTCAAGGGCCTCGGCGTAGCTGAGGCGGGGGAACGGCGAAAGGACTCGCTTGTGAGGGGTCACCGCGGGGATCAGCGCCGTGAACAGCTCCTCGACCAGGTCGAGAATGTCGTCGCGCTCGACAAAGGACATTTCCAGGTCGAGCTGGGTGAACTCCGGCTGTCGGTCGCCGCGCAGGTCCTCATCCCGGAAACACCGCGCGATCTGGAAATAGCGCTCATAGCCTGCCACCATGAGCAGCTGCTTGAGCTGCTGCGGCGATTGCGGCAGGGCGTAGAACTTGCCCGGATGCACACGGCTCGGAACGAGGTAATCCCGCGCTCCTTCGGGGGTAGATTTGAAAAGAAACGGCGTCTCGATCTCCAGGAAGCCGTGCGCGTCCATGAAGTCGCGGATGAACTTCACGGTGCGATGTCGCAGGAGCATGTTGCGCTGCATCCGCGCGCGGCGCAAGTCGAGATAACGGTACCGCAGGCGCAGGCTCTCGTCCACGGCGGACTCTTCGTAGATGTAGAAGGGCGGCGTCTGAGCCGTGTTGAGGATGCGGACCTCGCGCGCTTCTACCTCAATGGCGCCGGTAGGCCATTCGGGGTTCACCTGTTCGACAGGGCGCAGGCGCACCACTCCCCGCACCTGGATCACGTATTCGCCGCGCACCGTCGCCGCGATGTCATGCGCTGCTGGCGCTGTCTCCGGGCTGGTGACGATCTGTGTCAGGCCGGCGCGGTCGCGCAAGACGATGAAGACCAGTCCGCCGTGATTGCGACAGCGATGAGCCCAACCCGCCAGCGTAACTTCCTGTCCTGCGTGTTCGGGGCGCAGTTCCCCGCAAGAATGTGTTTTTAACATGGATGACCCCCTCCAGCAAAGACCTGGCGCTACTATACCACAAGAGCAGCAGGGAAGCAAATGTACCCTGTTTGACAACCCTTTCAGAAGCATTATCATGCAGGCAAACTCCAACATGCAGACACCGAACATGGATGAACAGCGCACGCTGACCCTCGAGGATATTCTGGCCTTTCTGCCCGCCGACGATGTCCAGGCGCGGCAGACACTCCAACGCGCCTACGAGATTGCGGAAGAAATCCATCGCGACCAATTCCGTGACTCCGGCGAGCCTTACATCCAACATCCGCTCAACGTCGCCTACCTCCTGGCCGAAGGCGGCTACAACCTCGCCATGATCACCGCGGGGCTGCTCCACGATGTGCTGGAGGACACCCGGCAGCGCTCGCCGGACTCCCTGCGCGAGCAGCTGCTGCAGGAATTCGGCAAAGAGGTGCTCACGTTTGTGGAAGGGGTGACCAAGCTCAATCGCATCGAGGCCCACGCCAGCAGCGATAGCGAGCGGTATCGGGACGCCCAAGAGCTGGAAAGCCTGCGCAAGATGTTTATCATCATGGCTGAAAACGACCTGGGCGTGATCTTTATCAAGCTGGCGGACCGGCTCCACAACATGCGCACGCTCGACGGGCTCCAGGCTGACCCCGAACGGCAACGGCGCATCGCCCGCGAGACCATGCAGATCTTCGTGCCGCTGGCCAATCGCATCGGCATCTGGGCCTGGAAGGCCGAGCTCGAAGATCGCGCCTTCCGCTATCTCAATCCGGCGCTGTATCAGCACCTGGTGCAGCTGCTCGAAGCGCGGCGCGAGGAACGCGAGGCGGAGGTCCAGCAGCACATCCAACAATTGCGGGACGCCCTGGCGGCCCAAGGCATCCTTGCCGACATCAAAGGTCGTCCCAAACACATCTACAGCATCCATCGCAAGATGCGGCGGAAGAACGTGCCCTTCTCGCAGATTTACGACACGGAGGGGATTCGGGTGATCGTCTCCACCGTGCCGGAGTGTTATCAGGCGCTGGGCATTGTGCACGGGCTGTGGATTCCCATCGAGAGCGAATTCGACGACTACATCGCCAAACCCAAGCCCAACGGCTATCAGAGCCTGCATACAGCGGTCAGGGTCGGCAACAATAAAACGCTGGAAGTGCAGATTCGCACGCGCGAGATGGACGAGACCGCCGAACGCGGTATCGCCACCGCGCACTGGCTGTACAAAGAATCGGGGGTGCACATCAGCCCGCAAATGCGGGAATACATCAACCAGCTGCGGCAGAACATCCAGGAAGTCACCCACGACGCCGAAGACGCCAAGACGATGCTGGAGGAGATGCAGGCGGATCTCTTCGAGGAGCGCGTGTACGTTTTCACGCCCAAGGGGAAGGTGATTGACCTGCCGCTGAAGGCGACGCCGATAGACTTCGCCTATCACGTGCACACCGATGTCGGCAATCACTGCCGGGGGGCTCGCGTCAACGGCCGTTGGGTGCCGCTCAATTATCAATTGCAGACCGGCGACGAGGTGGAAATCCTCACCTCGCGGACGAGCACCCCCAACCGCGACTGGCTCAGCGAGGAACTCGGGTACACCCAAAGCCCCCGGGCGCGCCAAAAAATCCGTCAATGGTTCCGCCAGCAGAGCCGTGAGGAAAACATCACGCGCGGGCGCATTCTCATTGAGCAGGAAATTCGCCGCCTGGGATTGGGACTCACGCTCGAGGACATCGCCGCGCTGTTCAGCAAGCACTATCAGCGCCTTGAGGATTTTCTCGTAGCGGTCGGCACCGGCGACATCAGCAACGAGCGCATCCTCAATCGTATCGAAGAATACCTGAAGCAGCAGGAAAAGCCCATCCTTGAGGCTCCCGAGGTCGAGGAACAGGAGCCGCCCACCCGCCCGCAGATCGAAGCGCCGATGAACATTCATGGGGCGGGGACCCTTTTCACCCGCATTGCCCGCTGTTGCAATCCCCTACCGGGCGAGGAAGTGATCGGCTACGTCACCCGGGGGCACGGGGTGACCATTCACCGCCGCGATTGTCCCAACGTCTCACGGCTGGAACGCGAGGAACGCGAGCGGCTCATCGAGCTGGAATGGGGCGTGGAAAAAGAGAGCGCCTTTCCGGTACAAATTCGCATCACCGCCTACGACCGTTCGCGTCTGCTGCACGACATTTCGACCGTCATCACCGGCGAAGACCTGAACATGCTCAAAGTCAACACGGGCAAACGCGACCGCTACAACGTCCTGCCAATCTTCATCACGTTGGAGATCCCCAACCTGGCCAAACTGAATCGGGTGATCAACAAGCTGGCGCAAATTCACAACGTGATTGCGGTCGAGCGCTACGTCTAGC